>JBDTXW010000251.1:0-3986 GCA_040005975.1 Betaproteobacteria bacterium
TAGTTGCGCACGACCGTCGCCTCGGCCGACATCGGCGACATCATCTTGAGCTTCTTCAGCTCGCCCAGCGCCTTGGTCTCTGCCTCCTTCGACATCTTGGCGGTCTTGACCTTCTTGTCCATTTCGTCGAGGTCGGCATTCTCGTCACCCTCGCCGAGCTCCTTCTGGATCGCCTTGACCTGCTCGTTGAGGTAATACTCGCGCTGGCTCTTTTCCATTTGCCGCTTGACGCGGCCGCGGATGCGCTTCTCGACCTGAAGGATGTCGACCTCGCCCTCGAGCAGGCCGAGCAGATGCTCGAGCCGTTTGCCGACATCCTGCATCTCGAGGATTTCCTGCTTCTGCTCGAGCTTCAACGGCAGATGCCCGGCAATCGCGTCGGCCAGCCGGCCCCCGTCGTCGATGCCGGACATCGACGTCAGTATTTCCGGCGGAATTTTCTTGTTGAGCTTGACGTACTGGTCGAACTGCCCGAGCAGCGCGCGACGCATTGCCTCGATCTCGTGCGCGCCGTTCTCGATACCGGTAAGCAGCGTCGCATCGGCCGAAAGGTATTCGCCGGGATCCGTGACGCGGATGATGCGAGCGCGCTGCGTGCCTTCGACCAGCACTTTGACGGTGCCGTCGGGCAGCTTCAGCATCTGCAGCACCGTCGCCACGCTGCCGATGTCGTACAGATCGTCGGCCGCCGGCTCGTCCTTGGCGGCGGACTTCTGGGCGACCAGCAGAATATGCTTGCCCGCCTCCATCGCCACGTCGAGCGCCTTGATCGATTTCGGACGGCCGACGAACAGCGGAATGACCATGTGGGGAAACACGACGACATCCCGCAGCGGAAGCAGCGGAAAGGTCGTCAACTCGGGTATTGCGCTGGTCAGATCAGTTGCCATGCGGCTACAGTCCGGATCGGGTGGAAGGGGCAAAACAGCAAATGGGGCCGGCGGACGGCAAGTTCAAGCCGCCACCGGGCGTCTGGCACTGCCGCGGCGTGCTCAGGAGTGCGCCGCCGCGACCTTGGCCGCATCGGCAAACATCAACAGCGGCTTGCCCTCGTTGTTGATCGTCGCTTCGTCGACAATGACGCGCGACAGGTTGGCCTGCGATGGCAGGTCATACATGACGTCGAGGAGTACCTGCTCCAGTATCGAACGAAGGCCGCGGGCCCCCGTCTTGCGTGCCAGCGCCCTGCTGGCGATCGCCCGCAGCGCGGGCTCGCGCACTTCGAGCTCGACACCTTCCATGCGGAACATCTTCTGATATTGCTTGATCAACGCATTCTTCGGCTCGACCAGAATCTGGATCAACGCCGCATCGTCGAGTTCCTCGAGGGTGGCGACGACCGGCAGCCGGCCGACGAACTCCGGGATCAGGCCGAACTTGATCAGGTCCTCCGGCTCCGTCTCACGCAACAGGATGCTGATGTTCTTGCGGTCGTCGGGGCTCGCGACCTCCGCGCCGAAGCCGATGCCGGTCTTGGCGGTGCGCTGGCGGATAATCTTTTCCAGCCCGTCGAAAGCGCCACCGCAAACGAACAGTATGTTGGTCGTGTCGACCTGGACGAACTCCTGGTTCGGGTGCTTGCGCCCGCCCTGCGGCGGAACGCTGGCGATCGTACCTTCGATCAGCTTGAGCAACGCCTGCTGCACTCCCTCGCCCGAGACGTCGCGCGTGATCGATGGGTTGTCGCTCTTGCGCGAAATCTTGTCGATCTCGTCGATATAGACGATGCCGCGCTGCGCCTTGTCGATGTCGTAGTCGCACTTCTGCAACAGCTTCTGGATGATGTTTTCGACGTCCTCGCCGACGTAGCCTGCCTCGGTCAACGTCGTCGCATCGGCGATGACGAACGGAACGTCGAGCAACCGCGCCAGAGTCTGTGCCAGGAGCGTCTTGCCCGAGCCGGTCGGCCCGATCAGCAGGATGTTGCTTTTGGCCAGCTCGACGTCGTCTTCCTTGACGCTGGTCTCGAGACGCTTGTAGTGATTGTAGACTGCAACTGACAGGATTTTCTTGGCGACTTCCTGCCCGATCACATACTGGTCGAGGATCTTCCGGATTTCATGCGGCGTGGGCAGCTTGTTCTTGTCGCCGCGGGTCGCGTCTGCCGTCGCGCCCTCTTCACGGATGATGTCATTGCAGAGTTCGATGCACTCGTCGCAGATGAACACCGACGGGCCGGCGATAAGCTTCCTCACCTCGTGCTGGCTCTTGCCGCAGAAGGAGCAGTACAACAGCTTGTCGCCGGTCGCCTTTTCCGCCATTCACCCGCCTTTATACCCCGCCTGCCGCGGCGCCTTGCCAGGCGCCGCCCAGGGGCTTTTACACTGTACCCGGCCTAAGCCCGGCTCTGCAACACTTTATCGATCAGGCCGTAGCTCAGGGACTCGCTCGCTGTGAGGAAATTGTCACGCTCGGTATCCTTCTCGATCTGCTCGACCGGATTGCCCGTATGCTCTGCCAGCAGGCGGTTGAGCCGCTCGCGCAGGCTCAGGATGTACTTAGCGTGGATCGCTATATCCGATGCCTGACCCTGGAACCCACCCATCGGCTGGTGTATCAGGACGGTCGAGTTCGGCAGGGCGAAGCGCTTGCCCTTGGCTCCTGCCGCCAGCAAAAACGCGCCCATGCTTGCCGCCATACCGACACACAGGGTCGACACGTCGGGCTTGATGAATTGCATCGTGTCGTAGATCGCCATCCCGGCCGAAATCGATCCGCCCGGCGAATTGATGTAAAAATTGATGTCCTTGTCGGGATTCTCGGACTCGAGAAACAGCATCTGCGCGACGACCAGATTCGCCGTCGCATCGTCGACCGGGCCGATCAGGAAGACGACGCGCTCTTTCAGCAGCCGCGAGTAGATGTCGTAGGCGCGCTCGCCGCGCCCGCTCTGCTCGATCACCATCGGGATCAAACCTAGCGCCTTCGGTTCCTGGGATCTGCCTGCACTCGTCATCGGATTTGCCTGTCGTCGATTGAAAGGGTATTGGCCCGCGCCGCGCCTAGCGCGCCGGCGGCTCCATCAGCGCCGCGAAGCTCGTCGGCCGGTTTTCTACGCGGGCGTGTGAGAGCGCCCAGTCGACGACGCTTTGTTCGACTGCCTGCGCTTCGAAATCGTTCAGCCGTCCCGGCTTCTCGTAGTGCCAGCGAACCACCGCCTCGGGTTGTTCGTAGGCCTGCGCCGCCTCTCGGACCAGCGCCAGAACCTGCTCCGGCTTGGGCTCGAGCTGGTAGATCCGCGTAATCTCGTTGACGATGAGGCCGTACGTCACCCGCTCCTCCGCCTGCGGGCGAAAGGCGTCGATCGAAAGCTGCGTGTCCTCCATCTTGACGCCACGACTTTGCAGGTCGGCAACCGCCCGGTCGAGCAGTTGCTGCGCGTCCAGTTCGACCAGCGATCTGGGAATGACCAGCTCCGAAGTCGCTTTGAGCGCCCGCAACACCTGGTCGCGAAGCACGCGCTCCATCTTGCGCTTGAGCTCCAGCGCCAGATTGGCTGCGATCTCGGCGCGTAACTCTTCGAGGCTACCGCTGGCGATGCCGAATTTGACCGCGAATTCCGCATCGACTTGGGGAAGCTTTGGTTCGCTGACCGATTGTACGGTCATCGCAAATTCAGCCGCTTTCCCGGCGACTTCCTGGCCATGGTAGTCGGCGGGGAAGGTCAAACCGAACGTCTTGGTCTCACCGGCGGCCATACCGGCCAACGCGGTCTCGAACTCGGGCAGCATGCGGCCTTCGCCGATGATGATGGCGAAGTCCTTGGCCTGCCCCCCCGGGAACGCCACGCCATCGATCTTGCCGGTGAAATCGACGACCGCGCGGTCGCCGTGACCCGCCGGCCGCGTCACCGCCTCATAGCGGACATTCTGCTGGCGCAGGATGTCGATCGTGCGGTCGACGTCGGCCGGCGTGACCTCGGCCACGGGGCGCTCGATCGTGACGCCGGAGAGTTCGCCCAGCTTGATTTCCGGATAAACCTCGAA
>JBDTXW010000252.1:0-3984 GCA_040005975.1 Betaproteobacteria bacterium
CGTCACTGCGCAGCGGGCGTAGTCATTTCCCACGGCAAGTTGCGCGTCAGCAGCACGTTGAGCAGATTGTCCTGGAAATTGATGTTGCCGGTCAGGCGGTTGTGGCGTTCGCACAGGAAAAACCAGTACGCGATCGGAATGAAGCTGTCCTCGTTCTGCGGCGCGCTCGGATCGAGCGTTTCGCGCGCCAGGAGCGATGGCTTGGTCACGCTTCCGTCGCCGGGTTCGAGCATCAGCTCGTCGTAACGGACGCCAGGAACAGGTTTGCGGATGTCGGCGGGATAGAGGCGGGCCACCGGCGTCTCAATTTCGTACTCCAGCGCAAGGCGCGCCGGCGTCAGCGTGCAATCGCCGCCGAACAGCACGTACCGGATCGGCGTGGCCGGCTCCGGCGTCGACAGCGCCCACATGAACCGGCGCGCGCGCTCGAGGCGATAGTCGAAATAGCGGCCCAGCGCAGCGATATACGCATCGGACCCGGCGCCGCGCGCGGCGCGGATTCGCGCCTCGACTGCAGGATCGAAGATCGACCAGCGATAGCTGCGCCAAGTTGCCCCGTCGAACAGTTCGTCGTTCAACGCCGCGCCGGAGGTGTCGATCAGCCAGGTGACCAGCGGATGCGGGAACAGCTGGTATCCGGAAGGCAGCGTCGCCAGTACTTCCTGCGGAATCCGCTTGAATCCAACCGGCTCGCCGATCAGGAATGCGTGCAACGACGAGGCCGAGCCCATGTTCGGCGTTCCGAGCAGGATCAGCTTGCGCACGCGCGTCGTGCCATAAAGCGTGACCACCTGCTCGCTGCCGTCGAGGACGTCGACGCTGCCGTAGCGCAGGTAATAACGCGCGATCAGGCCGCCCATGCTGTGCGCGACGATGTCGACACGCAAGCTCGGATCGGCGTAGTCGCGCCGGATCGCCTCGATCAGGCGATCGAGGCCGCGCGCCGCCTCGACATTGTCCTGGCGCCAATCGTACGGGTAGATGTAGTACCGGCGCTCGCCCGGCGACGCCGGCGTGTCGGGCGCTCCAGGCACATAGCCGCCGAACCGGCGCAAGGTGTCGATGATCTGGCCGTAAAAGTCCCGGCCCAGCGCGGCCTCGGCAATGCCGTAGGCTTCGAGCTTGTCGCTCTTGACCTGCAGCGTGACGGGGTCGAAGTCGAGAGCGAGTCCGCGATACTCGCCGAACAGGATATCGCTCGCTGTGCCAGGCCAGATTTCGACGCCGCTATCCCGGTCGCGCAGGCGCGATCCGAAAATGCCGGGGATGAGGATGACCGGTGTCGTATCGACCGTGCCGCCGATGCGATAGAGCCGGCTCAAGTCGGGGCGCAGCGGCTGCTCGCTGCAAGCACCGATGACCGCGCCCACACAGAGCAGGACGACACATCGCGCCAGGCAGCGCACTCCTCGCACGGCGCAAGCGCGAGCAGGACCGCTCATTCGCGGCGTGGCGGCGCGATCGTGACGATGTCGACCCGCTCCGGCGCCGAGGAGCTGATCGAGATTCGCCAGGCGACTGCGGTGGCACCGACGCACTCGCGGCATGCGTAGACGGCAGCGGCGACGTCGCGCGCGAGCGGCGCGCGCGCGATGTCGTTGGCCGTGACGTCGATCTGCGGCGGAATCATCCACGGGGCGTAGGGCTGCCCGATGATGAGCGCCTGATCGCCGGGTATGACGGCATCGACGGCGACCGAGCGAACCGGCAATGAGGCAATTGTCGGCGGGGGGTAAATGCTGCCGTCCGGTGGTGGCAAGCCCCGCGGTGGCCAGAGCACCTCTGCGGCATGGGAGACTCCGAGCCCGCCGAGATCGAACGCCGGCGTCCAGCCCAGCGCACGCCATGCGGGCCCGGCGAGTCCGACCAGGTGCACGCCGGCGGCGGGCTCGATGCCGGCGAGATGCACGTCGAGTATGCCGCAACGCAGTCGGTGATCCAAGCCCAGGTAGACATGTTCGAGAAAGGCGTATGCGCCGTGCAGCACGATCGGACCGCGCTGGCCGCAAAGCAACGCTCCGCTCGCGTCGACTGCGTGCGCGGGCAACCAGGGCTCGGCCAGCGCCGGCGTTGCGTCGTCGCGCTTGACGTCGAGCCGCGACGCAACGTCGAGGGTGACATCGCCCGCGGCGATCGTCGCGGCAATGCCGACGGCGCAGGCGGCATACAGCACCACGATGAGAGCGACGATGCCCGCCAGCAGCGCCGAACCGTGCGCCTGCAGCCCGGCACAAAGCGCGTACAGGCCCAGCGCACCGAGCCCGGCGAGGAACGGCAAGAGCGCATAGGTCATGTAAAACGGCGTCGCCGGGCGCAGCCATGCGATAAGCGCGACGACGGCGAGCGTTGCGCTGATCGTCGCCGCAACAGGCAGGAGCTGCCGGCCGGCGGCGAACGCGAGTCCGGCCAGTGCCGCCAGTTCCAGCGCCAGGACGGCGACGACAGCGGCGGCCGACACCCCGGGCGACAGCGCGCCAAAGGCGTCGCTGATGACCCGTGGGCCGCGCACCAGCATTCCCCACAGCAGTGGGCCGGTGTTGAGCAGGTTGGACGCGTGCATCGTGGTGCCGATGTATTCGGCCGCCTGCGCGGCAAGCGGCGCGGGTGCGGCGACCGGGTCGGCGAGCAGCGGCGCAAACGCCAGCAGCGCCATCAGCACGGCGAGGGTGCCCCAGCCCAGCAGCGTACCGAGGCTTGGCATGGCCGAGATCGCGACGATCGCGATGATCGGGGCAAGCACGATCGTCGCCGGATGCGCGTGCAGTGCCAGCGAAAATGCGACGGCCGCGACCACCAGCCAGCGCGGCCGCCGCTCCTGGGCGAGCCGCACCAGCGCATAGAGCACCAGCATGCTGCAGGTCGGAACCATGTTGGTGTGCGAAAAACCGACCAGCTGAAAGCTTCCCCATCCGGGCAGCGCCAGCAGCGCGCACCAGAGCAGCCCAAAGCGCCGATCGATCAGCCGGCGGCCCGCCGCATACGCCAGCGGAAACTGCAGACTGCCTATGATAGCCACGAACAGCCCAACGCTCAGCCAGGCGCGATAAACGACCATCGGCAGTGCCAGCAGATAGAACCACAACGGACCCAGGTGCGAGGTGCCCGCGAGCAGCGGCCCATGCAGCGGCAATGCGGCGAGCTCGCGAATGGCCAGCGCCGCGGCGACGTCGCGGGCGGTGTCCGGCCCGGCGGCGCCGAAGGCGCTGCTCGCGATCTGAATCGCCATCAACGCGATGACGACCGCGCCGTCGGGCCACGCCGTCCGGGGAGCGTGGGCGTATCGTTGCGCCGGCATGTCGATCGCGTAGCGCATGTGCGGGAGCGTCATCCTCGCGGAACCGGCTCGCGGAAGACCCAGAAATGATTGAGCGAGAAGCTCACCGGCGGAACGATTGCAATCGCGGCCAGCAGGCCGAGATACGGCGAGGCGTGCAGCAGGTGCACGACGCAGTACATGATTCCTGCATTGAGCGCGAGGCCCGCCAGCGCGGCGAAGGCATAGCGCCAGAGCCGCCGCGCGGGCGCATCGCTTACGGCGAACGTCCAGCGGCGGTTCAGCGCGAAGCCGGCCAGCATCGCAATGACAAAGGCAAGCGCGGTGGCAAGGACCGGTTCGATATGCGCGGCCTCGATTGCCACGGTGAAAACCGCCGCGTGCGTCGCGGTCGCAAGCGCGCCCACGACCGCGAATCGGCCAAACCTGTGCAGCAGCGTCGGCATCGGCAGCGCCGGATCAGACCGAGCTCTGGTCGTCGCGCTCGAACCCGATGCGCTGCCGCACGACGTACAGCGGTCGCGCCTTGACCTCGTCGTACACGCGGCCGAGATATTCGCCGATGATGCCCAGCGAAAGGAGTTGCAGCCCGCCGAGGAACAGGATCATCACCATCAGCGATGCATAGCCGGGCACGTCGACACCGCGCACGACTGTGCGCCCGACCAGATAGGCGCCGTAGGCGAGCGACACCAGCGCGAGCGTCAGCC
>JBDTXW010000253.1:0-3970 GCA_040005975.1 Betaproteobacteria bacterium
GTCGAATGGCAGTGCAGATCGTAGCGGAGCATCGGGAGGATCGTGCGGCGCGTCGGCGAAACGAGCGCGCGGCTTGAATGCAAACGCATATTCTAGCAAAATGGCGGGCTTTGCCCGCGCGGTACGCGAGCTTCACGCCGAGCGCATCCAGACCACGGAAATCCATTGCTCACCGCGTCCAACATCACGATGCAATTCGGCGCCAAGCCCCTGTTCGAGAACGTCTCGATCAAGTTCGGCGACGGCAACCGTTACGGCCTGATCGGCGCCAACGGCAGCGGCAAGTCGACGTTCATGAAAATACTCGGCGGCGATCTTGAGCCGTCAGCGGGCAACGCCGCGCTCGACCGTGGCGAGCGGCTGGGAAAGCTTCGCCAGGACCAGTTCGGTTTCGAAGACCTGCGCGTGCTCGACGTCGTGCTGATGGGGCACGAGCTTCTGTGGAGCACGCTGCGGGAGCGCGACGCGATCTACGCCGACCCGGAGGCGACCGAGGCAGACTATCTGCATGCCGCCGAACTGGAAGCGAGAGTCGCCGAGCTCGACGGCTACACAGCCGAGGCGCGCGCCGGCGAATTGCTGCTCGGCGTCGAAGTCGCCGCGAACCTGCACCAAGGTCCGATGTCGGAGGTCGCGCCCGGGTACAAGCTGCGGGTGCTGCTGGCGCAGGCGCTGTTCGCCGATCCCGACATCCTGCTGCTCGACGAGCCCACCAACCACCTCGACATCAACACCATTCGCTGGCTCGAAGGCGTGCTGAATGCGCGCTCGTCGACGATGGTGATCATTTCGCACGACCGGCACTTCCTGAACAGCGTCTGCACTCACATGGCGGACCTGGACTACGGAACGATTCACGTCTACCCGGGCGGGTACGACGACTATATGATCGCGTCGACCCAGGCGCGCGAGCGGCTGCTGTCACAGAACGCCAAGGCGAAGGACCGGATCGCCGAGCTCGAGGAATTCGTCCGCCGCTTTCGCGCCAACAAGTCCAAGGCGCGGCAGGCGACCTCGCGCGCCCGGGCGATCGAAAAGATCAAGGTCGAGGACATCAAGCCTTCGAGCCGGCAGAATCCCTACATCCGTTTCGACCTCGATGGCAAGACGCGCCTGCATCGCCAGGCGGTCGAAATGGACGGCGTCGCCAAGGCATTCGACAAGCCCTTGTTCGAGGACCTGAGCATGCTGCTCGAGGCGGGCCAGCGCCTGGCGATCATCGGCCCCAACGGCGTCGGCAAGACCTCGCTGCTGCGCACGCTGGCCGGCGAGCTCGTGCCCGACGACGGGACGGTCAAATGGGCGGAAAAGGCGGCCCTGGGCTATTACCCGCAGGACCAGACCGACGAATTCGACTCCGACCTGACCGTCCTCGAGTGGATGCAGCAGTGGGCCGGGCCGGACGACGACGACCAGGCAGTGCGCAGCGTCCTCGGCAAGCTGCTTTTCTCCGGCGACGACGGCACCAAGCCGGTGCGGGTCCTGTCCGGCGGCGAGCGGGGCCGCATGCTTTTCGGCAAGCTGATGCTGCAGCGACCCAATGTGCTGCTGATGGACGAGCCGACCAACCACATGGACATGGAATCCATCGAATCGCTGAACCTTGGGCTCGAAAAGTATGCCGGGACGTTGATTTTCGTCAGCCACGACCGGCAGTTCGTTTCTTCGCTTGCCACCCAGATCATCGAATTCGCGGGCGGCGGGCTCGTCCACTACCCGGGCAACTACGACGACTACCTGGCCGCGAGGGGTATCGTCTAAGACAAGCCCTTTCCGCCTTCCGGGCGGGCCGGTCCGCCGATTGCGCTTGCATTGGCGAGCAGTTTAGTCAACAATTCATTGAAATATGCCAATGGTATTGGCGCGGCAATCCTTCGAGTTTCGCGCGCCGGGCGATTCCTTTGCGACTACGTGAACGGGGTCTTTGTGAAACTGTTCGACCGAGTGCTGAATCCGCGTGAAATCCGGCGCCGCCTTGGCCTTAATCAAGAGCAGTTCTGGACACAGATCGGCGTAACGCAAAGCGGCGGATCGCGCTACGAAAGCGGCCGCGACATGCCCAAGCCGGTCCGCGAGCTGCTGCGGCTGGTCCATGTCGAGCAGATCGACCTGTCGCAGGTCAAGCGCGTCGATTTCGAGATCATCAGCTATCTGAAGGAATCGCACGCCGATCTCTATCGCAGCCTTCGCCGCGCGGTGCGCAGCAAGCATCGCCATCCGGAAGGCGAGCCGGCGATGGTCGACGGCGACAGCGTGCTCCGCAGCTATCCCGCCGCCCTGGACGAGCCCACCGGCGCCAACTAGCAGCCGCGGCGCGGCTGCTTCCTCCCGATACATGCCACGCGGCCCGCGTTTGCGGGCCGCGTGCTTTTGCGCGTCGCAGCGTTTTCTTAAGCGATCCGGCGCCGCAGGCTAAAATCGAGCGGTCTGAAGCGCTGGCATCGGCTTGCGCAGGACGATCACGGAGACCGCGAGCAATGGCAGAGCAGAAACGGGTGATCTGGTTCGATCGCTTGCGCATGAGCGACATCGAGCAGGTCGGCGGCAAGAACGCATCACTCGGGGAAATGATCGCGCAGCTCGGTGCCGAAGGCGTGCGCGTCCCCGACGGATTCGCGACGACCGCCGCAGCATTTCGCGAGTTTCTGGCCGAGACCCGGCTGGCCGAGCGCATTGCGGGCGCGCTGGCCGGACTCGATGTCAACGACGTCGCGAAGCTCGCCAAGGTCGGGGCGGAGATCCGCGGCTGGATTGTCGCGGCGCCACTGCCTGCTGCGCTGGAGGCCGAGATCGAGGAGGCGTATAAGCGACTCGATGCCGAAAACCCGGGGGTGTCGGTCGCGGTCCGGTCCTCGGCTACCGCCGAGGACATGCCCGACGCCTCGTTCGCGGGCCAGCAAGAAACATTCCTTAATATCAGTGGATTGAATAACCTTCTTCACGCGATAAGAGAGGTATTTTCATCGCTCTATACCGATCGTGCGATCGCCTACCGCACCCATCAGGGCTACGCCGATACCGACGTGGCCTTGTCGGTCGGCGTGCAGCGGATGGTGCGCAGCGACCAGGGAGCGGCCGGCGTGATGTTCACGCTCGACACCGAATCCGGCTTCGATCAGGTCGTATTCATCACCGCCGCGTACGGCTTGGGCGAAAGCGTCGTCCAGGGCGCGGTGAACCCCGACGAGTTCTACGTCTACAAGCCGAACCTCGCGGCCGGGCGGCCTTCGATCCTGCGTAAAAGCGTCGGCGAAAAGGCGGTCAAGATGGTGTTCACCGACAAGACCGGCGCCGGTGAGTCGGTGACGACGGTCGACGTGCCTGCAGACGAACGCCGGCGGTTTTCGATCACCGACGCCGAAATCGAGGAACTCGGCCGGCACGCGCTGGTGATCGAGCGGCATTACGCCAAGCCGATGGACATCGAATGGGGTCGCGATGGCGTCGACGGCAAGCTCTACATACTCCAGGCGCGGCCGGAGACCGTGCAGTCACAGCAGCCGGGCGCGGACAATTTGCGTCGCTATCGGCTCGAGGCGCGCTCGAAGGTTCTGGCAAGCGGCCGCGCGATCGGCCAGAAGATCGGGCAGGGGACGGTCCGCCTGGTGAAGTCGGCGGCGGAAATGGATCGGGTCGCCGCGGGCGATGTGCTCGTCACCGACATGACCGACCCCGACTGGGAACCGGTGATGAAGCGCGCCGCGGCGATCATCACCAACCGCGGCGGGCGCACCTGCCACGCGGCGATTATCGCGCGCGAGCTCGGCATCCCCGCGGTCGTCGGCTGCGGCGATGCGACGCAGGTGCTGTCCGAGGACCAGAAGGTCACGGTGTCGTGCGCCGAAGGCGACACCGGCCACGTCTACGACGGGCTCTTGAAGATCGACGTGATCGAAGTCGCGCTCGACCGCATGCCGCCGGCGCCGACCAAGATCATGATGAACGTCGGCAATCCCGAGCTTGCGTTCGA
>JBDTXW010000254.1:0-3935 GCA_040005975.1 Betaproteobacteria bacterium
GCTCCGCAATTGCGCAGTGCCTTGGGCAAGGCCCTCAAGACGACGGTCGACATCGCTTGCCGCCTGACCTGCCTGCATCGCGGCGTTGCCCGCGTCCTTGGCAGCGGTCGCGGCCTTGTCGCTCGCTTCCTTCGCGGCGGCAGCCGCCTTGTCGGATGCTGCCTTGGCGTCAGCTGCCTGTTTGCCACTGTCGCCGCAGGCGGTCAGCGCGACGGCCAACGCAGCGGCGATGAATACGGACTTGTTCATTGCGTTCCCCTACTCGAGTATGAAAAGTTGGAAATTCAGGCGTTGAAATTCGGTGGCGACAATCGGCTTCCGCGCCACGGCTGAATCATGCAGTTCGGCAGGTAACGGAGCTGCAACCGATCCCGACGATGTTAGCACAACTGGCAGCGGATTACATGCCTCGGGCCGCGCCAAGCGCGTGGTCGCAGCAGGAACTCAAGGAACTCAAAGGCCGAGGACGGTGCCGCTCACGCCTGCCGCCCCGGTCGCCCAGATCTCGTCGAACCGGCTGGCCAGCGGCTGCGCCTGCTCCGGCTGATCGATGCCGAGCGCCGCGCGCGGCTGCTCGAAATGGAAGCGATGCAGATAATGCTTGCCGTCGACGATCAACAGCGGATCCGTCGCGACCTTGCCTTCCGGCCCGGTCTGGTAAATCGTCAACGCGTGTCCGTAGTTGCGCAGCAGGCTGACCAGGTGCGGGCAGGCGCTTTCCAGATAGCGCGTGTCGTGCACGATGATGTCCAGCCGGCGGCCGCGAACCCGGCGTAGAAAAGCGGCCAGCCGGTCGGCGCGGGCAGCGCCGCTCCACCCGGTCTGCGACAGGTCCTGATCGAAGACTCGAATCTGCTGCTGGGCCAGCCCGATCAGGGTGTCGATGGCCGCGCTCTGCTCGGCCAGCGTAAGGAGCTCGACCAGACGCGGCTCGGTGGGCGCGTCAGGCGGTGTTTGTTCGGGCATGACCAATCACATCAGTTGAGGTGCAGATAGCCATCGCGATACCAACGGTAAAGCAGTTCGGCAGGCGCGCTCCGCGACGGTTCGCCGGCGCCGATGCCGCGCACGTTCGCGAGGCGCTCGATCGCGCGTGCACCGGCGCGCGGCCGGGCCATTGCGGCGCCATTGATAAAGACCCAGTGGCCATCGTATAGCAACTGCGTGCGCGCGTCCAAATGCAGGCCGCATCGCGTTGCGGCTGTGGCAAACGCCTGCGGCGGTAGCGGGCGCGGTGGCGGTGAGAAGAAAACGTTCGGCTTGGGCTCGGTCAGATAGCAGCCGAGAAATACATCGGCGCTCGACCGGTTCCAGCGGATACGGCCCAGCGTAGCAGCGCATTGCGCGCGCATCGCGGCACCGATGCGCGCTGGCTCGCGCGCCGGTCGCTGATCCGGGTCCGCGTAGCGGCCTTCCAGTACGAGCTTGTCGCGTTTCCAGTCGAGGAAGGCAGTCGCGAGCTCTTGCGTCGACGGCGCGCGAAAGCCGATCGAGTAGGTCGTGCAGGCGTCGACGGCGATGCCGTCGTGCGCATGATTCGGCGGCAGATACAGCATGTCTCCGGGCCCCAGCGTCGCCTCGGCGTCGGGCCGAAAACGCGCGAGCAGCTTGACCGGCAATCCGGGCTTGAGCGCCAGATCGCGCTGGCCGCTGATGCGCCAGCGCCGTCGCCCCTCGCCTTGCAGCAGGAAGACGTCGTACGAGTCGGCGTGGGCGCCGACGCCCCCGCCCGGTGTTGCATAGCTGACCATCAGGTCGTCGAGCCTCGCGTACGGGATGAACGCGAAGCGTCGCAGGAGTGCGTCGCCGGCAGCCAGATGCAAATTGACGCCCTGCACCAGCAGCGTCCATCCGCGCGAGGGCAACACAGTGAAGTCGCCGGCGCGAAAGGGCCCGTGCGAGAGCGACCAGCGGCCGCGCTCGCGCAGGACCAGCCTCGACTCGACATCGTCGCGGCAGGCGAGGCGGATTAGCTCGGCCCGCGACAGGAGCCCGCCAAAGTCGCGAATCGCGGCGCGCACCAAGAGCGCGCGCTTCTGCCAGTGTCGGCGCAGAAACGCCGCCGGCGTCAATCCTCCGAGCAGGCTCCGATCGGCGGCAGAGGACATCGCACAATTATAGCGGCCGGGTCGCCTGCCGCCCGCCAGCGCCCTGGAAGCGTTGCGGTAAAATGCCCGACTTGCGTCCGCATTCACCGAGCCGGCCGCGCTTCCCACCGACCCGCCGATGAACATACGCTCGAAGACCGTCGTCACGCTCACCTACAAGCTCTTTTCGGCGAGCGGCGAGCTGATGGAGGAATCGGCGCAGCCGATCAGCTATCTGCACGGCGGGCACCAGGGCATTTTCCCGAAGGTCGAGGCGGCTCTGGCGCAAAAGAAGATCGGCGATCAGCTCTCGATCACGCTCGAGCCCGAAGACGCCTTCGGCGACTACGACGCCGACCTGGTTCGCATCGAGCCGCAGGACCGTTTTCCGCCGGAGGTCAAGGTGGGAATGCAGTTCGAAGGACAGCCGGATGGCGACGACGAGACCGGCATCGTATACACGGTTACCGACATTGCCGAGGGCAAGGTGGTCGTCGACGGCAATCACCCACTGGCCGGAAAGTGCCTGCGCTTCGACTGCACGGTCATCGACGTGCGCCCGGCCACGTCCGAAGAGCTGGCGCACGGCCACGTGCACGGGGCGCACGGCCACCACCACTAGCGAAGCTTCACGCCCGCCGGTGCGCCGGAGGGATTGCGCCCAAGTCAGCTCTCTTCCGCCAGTCGCTTCAGCTCGTAGATGATGTCGTGCGCCTCGCGCGGCGACATCGCGTCGGGGTCGAGCGCCACCAGGCGATCGCGCAGCGCCGAGCCTGCAGGCGACGCCTCGGCAGGTGGCGCCACGCTCGCGAACAAATCACCGTCGCGCCGCGCGCTGAAATGGTCGAGTCGCGCCAGATGCGTTCTCGCCCCGCGGATCACCGTGGACGGCACGCCGGCGAGCCGCGCCACCTGCAGCCCGTAACTCTGGTTCGCCGGGCCCTCCTCGACGGCGTGCAGGAATACGATCCCGTCCTTGTGCTCGACCGCGTCGAAATGCACGTTGGCACAAGCCTCGAGCTCCGCCGGCAGCGCTGTCAATTCGAAATAGTGCGTGGCGAACAGCGTCAGGCAGCGGTTCCTCAATGCCAGCTCGCGCGCGATCGACCACGCCAGCGCAAGCCCGTCGAACGTCGAGGTTCCGCGGCCGATTTCGTCGATCAGCACCAGAGTGTTCGGCGTCGCCCGGTTGAGTATGTACGCGGCTTCCGTCATCTCGACCATGAAGGTCGAGCGTCCGCCGGCGAGGTCATCGGCGGCGCCGATGCGGGTGTGAATCGCATCGAGTGCGCCGATCTCGGCATCGGCGGCGGGGACAAACAGCCCGCAGTAGGCGAGCAGTGCAATCACGGCAGTCTGGCGCATGTAGGTCGACTTGCCGCCCATGTTCGGGCCGGTGACGATCAGCATCCGCCGCGCGGGGTTGAGCGACAAATCGTTCGGAATGAAATGCTCGACTTGGCCTTCGACCACTGGATGCCGCCCGCCGCGGATCGCGAGCATCGGCTCGGCGCTGAAACGCGGCTGCGTCCAGCGCCGCGCTGCCGCCAGTTCGGCGTGCGCAGCGAACACGTCGAGAGACGCCAGCGCGAGCGCGGCGCGCTGCAGCGCCTCGATCGCCGGATCGAGCGCGGCGACGGTCTCCTCGTACAGCTTGCGCTCGCGCGAGAGCGCCCGTTCCTGCGCCGACAGCGCTTTGTCTTCGAAAGTCTTCAGCTCCGGCGTGATGTAGCGCTCGGCATTCTTCATCGTCTGGCGCCGGCGATAATCGTCCGGGATGCGCTGGACGTTGGCGTTGGACACCTCGATGTAAAAGCCGTGCACGCGGTTGAATTCGACCTTGAGGCT
>JBDTXW010000255.1:0-3930 GCA_040005975.1 Betaproteobacteria bacterium
GAGATGCCCATGCCCCAGAGGATCATCGAGCCGCGCGATGTCGCGTAAAGGCGCGCGACTTCGCGGATCGTCGCGGCGGGCAAGCCGCACACCGGCGCCATCGCCTCCGGACTGTAGCCTGCGACATTCTTTCGGATCTCTTCGAACCCGCTGGTGCGGTCGGCAACGAAGCTCTGCTCGACCAGCCCTTCCTCGACGATCGCGTGCATCATCGCGTTCAACAACGCCACGTCGGTGTCGGGCTTGAACTGCAGGTAATGCGTCGCATGCCGCGCGAGCTCGGACCGGCGCGGGTCGGCGAGAATGAGCTTCGTGCCTTGCCGGACCGCATTCTTGATCCATGTGGCCGCGACGGGGTGATTGACGACGGGATTGGCGCCGATCAGCAGCACGACGTCGGCCTGCATGACGTCCATCACCGGATTCGACACCGCGCCCGAGCCTATGCCTTCGAGCAGCGCCGCCACGCTGGACGCGTGGCAAAGCCGCGTGCAATGGTCGACGTTGTTCGATCCGAAGCCGGTGCGAACCAGCTTCTGGAACAGATACGCTTCCTCGTTCGAGCCCTTGGCCGAGCCGAAACCGGCGAGCGCCTTGCCGCCGCGCGCATCTCGGATACGCTTGAGCGCCCCGCCGGCGACTTCCAGCGCTTCTTCCCAGCTCGCCTCGCGGAACACCGAGAGTGGATCCGACGGATCCATGACGAAGTCCGCCGTCTTGGGAATGCCGGCCTTGCGGATCAGCGGCCTGGTCAGGCGCTGGCGGTGGTGCACGTAGTCGTAGCCGTAGCGACCTTTTACGCACAGGCGCTCGTGATTGGCCGGCCCGTCCCGCCCTTCGACGCGCACGATCTCGTTGTCTTTCACGTGATAGTCGAGCTGACAGCCGACGCCGCAGTACGGGCAGACCGAAGGCACGACCTTGTCGACCACGACCAGATAGGCGTCGTTCGCCGGGGCGAGCGCGCCGGTCGGACAAGCCTGCACGCATTCGCCGCAGGCTACGCAGGTCGACACGCCCATCGGATCGCCCAGGTCGAACACGATCGCCGACTCGGCGCCACGAAAGGCGTAGCCGATGACGTCGTTGACCTGCTCTTCGCGGCAGGCGCGCACGCAGCGCGTGCACTGGATGCAGGCGTCGAGATTGACCGCGATCGCCGGGTGCGACAAGTCGGCCTTGGGCTGCGCGCGCGCGGCGAAGCGAGGCGTGCCGATGTTGAGCCAGCGCTTCCATTGCTCGAGCTCCGAGTCCAGCTTGTAGACTCGTGCCGGCACGTCGGCGGCCAGCATCTCGACGACGATTTTCTGCGAGTGGACCGCGCGCGCGCTGTCGCTGCTGACTTCCATGCCGGCCGCCGGCTTGCGGCAGCAGGAAGGAGCCAACACGCGCTCACCCTTGATTTCGACCATGCAGGCGCGGCAGTTGCCGTCGGGCCGCATGCCCGGCTTGTAGCAAAGGTGCGGGATCAGGACGCCGTAGCGCTGCGCTGCCTGGATGATGGTTTCATCCGGGCGCGCCGCGACGGCTTCGCCATTGAGGCGAAACTCGATCAATTCGGCTGCGAGCGCGGTCTCGGGAGCATTCATGCGAGCTCGTGTGGAAAATATTTGACGACGCAGGCGATCGGATTGGGCGCCGCCTGGCCGAGCCCGCAGATCGACGCGTCCGCCATCGCCTGTGAGAGCTCGCCCAGCAGCGCAGTGTCCCATTTCGTCTGGGCCAGGAGTCCGACGGCCTTTTCGGTGCCGACGCGGCAGGGCGTGCACTGCCCGCAGGACTCGTCGGCGAAAAAGCGCATCAGATTGAGCGCCGCGTCACGCGCGCGGTCGTGCTGCGACAGCACGATGACCGCAGCCGAGCCGATGAAGCAGCCGTGCGGTTGCAGCGTATCGAAGTCGAGCGGGACATCGGCCAGCGACGCCGGCAGAATGCCGCCCGACGCTCCGCCCGGCAGGTAGCCGTAGAGTTCGTGTCCCGGCAGCATGCCGCCACAATACTCGGCGATCAGCTCACGCGCCGTGATCCCGGCCGGTGCCAGGTGCACACCGGGCTTGGCCACGCGACCCGAAACCGAGAACGAACGCAGCCCCTTGCGGCCATTACGTCCCTGATCGGCGAACCAGGCGCCGCCTTTTTCGATGATGTCGCGGATCCAGTAGAGCGTTTCCATGTTGTGCTCGAGCGTCGGCCGCCCGAACAGGCCCACCTGCGCCACATACGGCGGGCGCAGCCGCGGCATGCCGCGCTTGCCCTCGATCGACTCGATCATCGCCGACTCTTCGCCGCAGATGTACGCGCCGGCGCCGCGGCGCAGGTGCAGCGCCGGCAGCGGGCAAGGCGGATCGGCTTCGAGCGCGGCGACCTCGCGCTCGAGCACCGCGCGGCACCCGGCGTATTCGTCGCGCAAATAGATATAGACGTCGGCGATGTCCACTGCCCACGCCGCGATCAGCACGCCCTCGAGAAAGCGATGCGGATCGCGCTCGAGGTAGTAGCGATCCTTGAACGTTCCCGGCTCCCCTTCGTCGATATTGACCGCCATCAGGCGCGGTGCCGGCTCGGCGCGAACAATTTTCCATTTTCGCCCTGCCGGAAAGCCGGCGCCGCCCAGACCGCGCAGGCCCGACGCTTCGAGCGCCGCGCTCACCGCTTCGATCGTACGTTCGCCGCGAACGCAGGCAGTGAACGTCCGGTAACCGCCGTCTGTGCGGTATGCGGCAAGGTCGGTGTAGGTCGCTGGCTCGGGCTCGATGCGCCCGGCGGCGATCGCTGCCGCGATTTTTGCCGGCGTCGCTTCGTCGACAGGGTTGCGGCCGACAACCGCGGCCGGCGCGTGCTCGCAGCGCCCGATGCAGGGCGCGCCGATGACGCGCACGCCGGCGCCGGCCGCCTGTTCGAGCGCGGCGAAAAGCGCATCGGCACCCGCCATCTGACACGACAGCGTCTCGCAGACGCGCACCGTCAGCGCCGGTGGCGGCGTCTCGCCGTCGGCGATGACGTCATAGTGGTGGTAGAAGGTCGCTACCTCGTAGACCTCGGTGCGCGCCAGCTTCAACTCCTCGGCCAGCGCGACGATGTGCGCGCCGGAAATATGCCCGTAGCGGTCCTGGATGCGGTGCAGGAACTCGATCAGCAGGTCGCGCCGGCGCGGCGCGTCGCCGAGCAGCGCGCGGATGTCGGCAAGCGCCTGCGGCTCGACCGGACGGCCCTTCGCATGCGCGCGCGCCCGGCGCTTGCGGTCCAGCCCGGAAATGTCGACGACCGACTGCTCGTTCATCGGCAGCTGCTCGCGCCAGCACAGGGCCAAACGTGGGTCATGGCATCAATCGAGGAAATCGCAGTGCTTTTCCACGTGTGCCGCGAGGTCGAGCGAGTGCTGGCGCACCAGGCGCTCGGCCAGCTCAGTGTCGCGTTTTTCCAGCGCTTCGATGATGCGCATGTGGTCGATAATCGAGCGCGACGCACGGTCGCTCTGCGATATCGTCATGCGGCGAATCGCCCGCACATGCAGGAACAGGTCGTCGATCGTCTTGCCCATCAGGTGCGACCCCGACAGGCGGATGATCGCCTGGTGGAACGCGATGTTGGCGTCCGAGTACTCGTTGATGTGCTCGGCCGGCGTCGAGTTCCGGAATTCGTCGAACATGTGCCGCAGCATACCGATGTCCTGGTCGGAGGCATTGAGCGTCGCCAGACGCGCCGCCATGCTCTCCAGCGCCGCCCACATCTCGATCATTTCGATAATCTGCTTCTTGGTCTTGCGCACGATGAACACACCGCGGCGCGGCAGCGTGCGCAGGAAGCCTTCCTGCTCGAGCAGGGTCATCGCCTCGCGGATCGGCGTGCGGCTGACGCCGAGCGCCTGCGACAGTTGGCGCTCGTCGAGCCGGAGCTCTTCGCGATGCGCGTAGATGTCGGCGTCCATGA
>JBDTXW010000256.1:0-3928 GCA_040005975.1 Betaproteobacteria bacterium
GGCATCGTCTTCGCGAGCCTGCTGATGTCGCTGCTGTATCTCGGCGGCGAAGCCGCGCAGATCGGACTGGGGCTGCCATCGGCGGTGACGCAGCTATTCCAGGGAATGCTCCTGTTCTTCCTGCTCGCCGCCGATGTCTTCATCGGTTATCGGCTGCGCTACCGGCGCCATGCCCGCGCCGGCGCGGCGCCGGCTGCGGCCGAGGGTCCGGCCGGATGATCGACCACGCGATCGCGCTGGTAACGCTGACGCTCGCGGCCGGAACGATGCTGGTATTCGCCGCGCTGGGCGAATTGGTGACCGAAAAAGCCGGCGTGCTGAACCTCGGGGTCGAAGGCATGATGCTGGTCGGTGCGGTCGCCGGATTCATCGTCGCCGACGAAACGGGGCATGCCTGGCTGGGCGTCCTTGCCGGGACGGCGGCAGGCAGCGCGCTGTCGCTGATATTCGCCGTACTGACGCTGTCGCTGCTGGCAAATCAGGTTGCGACCGGCCTCGCGCTGTCGCTCTTCGGCATCGGCCTGTCGGCATTCGCCGGCCTGGGCCATGTCGGCCATGTCGTCGACCCGATCGCGCCGCTGGCGCCGCCGGTGCTTTCCGGCCTGCCGGTGATCGGCGCGCTGCTGTTCGACCACAGTCCGTTCGTTTATCTTTCGCTGGCGCTTTTCGGACTGGTTCAATGGTTCCTGTTCCACACGCGCGCCGGCCTCATCCTGCTCGCGATCGGCGAGTCGCCGCAATCGGCGCATGCGATCGGCCATAGAGTCATCGCCGTGCGCTACTCGGCCGTCGCGTTCGGCGGCGCGTGTGCGGGCTTGAGCGGCGCCTACATGGCGCTGGCCTACGCGCCGATGTGGACCGAGGGGATGACGGCGGGACGCGGCTGGATCGCGCTGGCGTTGGTCGTATTCGCGAACTGGAAGCCCTGGCGCGTGCTCGCCGGCGCCTACCTGTTCGGCGCCGTGACGCTGGTGCAGTTCCAGGCGCAGGCGATGGGTATCGCCGTTCCTTCGCAGTTCCTGGCGATGCTGCCGTATGCCGCGACGATCGTCGTGCTCGCGCTGGTCTCGCGCGATGCGATCGCCATACGACTGAGCGCTCCGGCCTCGTTGGGCCGGCCGTTCCACGCGGATGCCTGACCGAAGAAAGGCACGCCGCTTCGAGTAAAATGCCTGATTCGAGCCGGCGATGTGCGCCGGCCGGCAGCAACTCGTTTCCGGGAGAAATCGATGTCCGTGTTGTGGCCGAAGAGCGTGCTGTACTCCGTGCTGGTTGCGGTTGCGGGGCTGGCATCGGTGACGGCGGTCGCGGCCGACGCGCCGTTCAAAGTCGGCTTCGTCTACGTGAGCCCGGTGGGCGACGCGGGCTGGACGTCGCAACACGACGCGGCCCGCAAGGAAATGGAAAAGGCGCTCGATGGCAAGGTCGTCACCAAGTACGTCGAAAACGTGCCGGAGGGCGCAGACGCCGAGCGCGTGATCCGCGAGCTCGCGCAAAGCGGTTACCAGCTGATCTTCACCACGTCCTTCGGCTACATGAATCCGACGATCAAGGTCGCCAAACAGTTTCCGAAAACCTATTTCGAGCACGCGACCGGCTACAAGACCAACACGAACGTCGGCATCTATAACGCGCGCTTCTATGAGGGCCGCTATCTTGCCGGCATCGTCGCCGGCCGGATGACCAAGACGAATATCGCCGGGTACGTCGCGGCGTTTCCGATTCCCGAGGTCGTGATGGGCATCAACGCGTTCACTCGCGGCATGCGCAGCGTCAACCCGAACGCGGTAACCAAGGTCGTCTGGGTCAATTCCTGGTACGACCCGGGCCGCGAGCGCGAAGCCGCCGATACGCTGATATCGCAGGGCGCCGACGTGCTGACCAATCACACCGACTCGACCGCCGTCGTGCAGGACGCCGAGGCGAAGAAGGTATACGCGATTGCCTATCACTCCGACATGTCCAAATACGGCCCGCATGCGCAACTGACCGCGGTCACGCATCAGTGGGGCGCCTACTACACGAAGGAAGTGCGGGATGCGATCGACGGCAAGTGGAAGCCGGGCAGCGTCTGGGGTGGCATCAGGGAAGGCTTGATCAAGATGGGACCGTTCAATCCGGTCGTGCCGAAGGACGCGCAGGACCTGGTCAACCGCACGGCGGCGGACATCGCGGCCGGAA
This sequence comes from Betaproteobacteria bacterium, assembly GCA_040005975.1. Classification (GTDB taxonomy): domain Bacteria; phylum Pseudomonadota; class Gammaproteobacteria; order Burkholderiales; family Casimicrobiaceae; genus PALSA-1003. The sequence goes on from JBDTXW010000256.1 coordinate 2,182, forward strand.
AATTCCACCCGTTCACCGGTCCGATTCGGGACAACGAAGCGCACGAGCGGCTCGCTGCCGGCAAGGTCATCAGCGACGATGCGCTGCTGAAGATGGACTATTACGTCGAAGGCGTGCAGGGCAAGCTGCCGGCGGCGAAGTAGCGTCGTCCGCCGATGCCTGGGCCGCCGCAGTGAAACTCGAGACCTGGGTCGGCCGCAGCGAAACGTCGACTGACGTCATCACGGGCACCCCGTACGCGGCGCTGTCGGCTACGCTCGACCGACCGGTGCTGCGGCCGCCCGCAGGAACACCGCTGCCACCGCTGTGGCACTGGCTTTATTTCCTCCCGCTGTACAAGCAATCCGAGGTCGGCCCCGACGGCCACGCGCGCCGGGGCGAGTTCCTGCCGCCGGTGCCTCTGCCGCGGCGGATGTGGGCCGGCAGCGAATTCGAATTCCGTCAGCCGCTGTGTGTCGGCGATGAGGTGACACGCGTCTCGACGATCGCCGACATCAGCGAAAAGACCGGCCGCTCGGGGTCGTTGGTGTTCGTCAAGGTGCGTCACGAGTTGCGACGAAACGGCGAGTCCGCACTCGCGATTGCCGAAGCGCATGACATCGTCTATCGCGAGCCGGCGCGGCCCGGTGCCGCCATCCCGCAACCGGCTGCCGCACCCGGCGCCGCCACCTGGCAGCGCGAGGTCGTCCCCGACGCCGTGCTGCTGTTCCGCTATTCGGCATTGACGTTCAACGGCCACCGCATCCATTACGACCGCAGCTACGTCACCGAAGTCGAAGGCTACCCCGGCCTGGTCGTACACGGGCCGCTCCTCGCAACCTTGCTGATCGATCTGCTGCGCGAGCACCGCCCCGACGCGGTCGTCGTGCGCTTCACATTCCGGGCATCGAGTCCGCTGTTCGACACGCACCCCTTTTTCCTCTGCGGCGAACCGGCGAACGATGGCAGGACGGTGCACCTGTGGGCGAAGGATCATCGCGGGGGCCTGGCGATGGACGCTACGGCCAGTCTCGCCTGAGCTGCTCTGTGCAACCGCTCACCGGCATCACCATCGTTACGCTCGAGCATGCGATCGCCGGGCCGTTCGCGACGCGGCAGCTCGCCGATCTCGGGGCGCGGGTGATCAAGATAGAGCGACCGGACGTCGGCGATTTCGCGCGTGCGTACGACGAAAGAGTGCGCGGCCTCGCATCGCACTTCGTCTGGACCAACCGCTCGAAGGAAAGCCTGACGCTCGACGTCAAGCACCCGGAAGCGCGTGCGATCCTGCAGCGACTGGTCGTCGGCCACGCCGATGTCGTCGTGCAGAATCTGGCGCCCGGTGCGGCGGCGCGACTTGGACTCTCCTACGCTGCGCTGTCGGCGGTCAAGCCGGCTATCATCGTCTGCGACATCTCCGGCTATGGCGCAGATGGCCCGTATCGCGACAAGAAGGCATACGACCTGCTGATCCAGAGCGAAGCGGGCTTCCTGTCGGTGACGGGAACCGAAGCCGACCCGGTGAAGGCCGGTTGCTCGATCGCCGACATCGCTGCCGGCATGTACGCCTACAGCAATATCCTGGCGGCGCTCCTGGAGCGCAGCCGCACCGGCCGCGGCCGGCATCTCGACGTTTCGATGCTCGAATCGCTGGTCGAGTGGATGAGCTACCCGCTCTACTATGCGTTCGATGGCGCCGATCCACCGCCGCGAACCGGCGCGAGCCACGCGACAATTTATCCGTACGGCCCTTTCCCGGCAGGCGATG
>JBDTXW010000257.1:0-3926 GCA_040005975.1 Betaproteobacteria bacterium
ATCGAGGACGACGAGCTGCGCGAAGCGATGCGCGAAAAGGGGCTCGGCACGCCGGCGACCCGCGCACAGATTATCGAGGGCCTGATTCAGGAGAAGTACGTGCTGCGCGAGGGCCGCGAGTTGCAGCCGACGGCAAAAGCGTTTTCGCTGATGACCTTGCTGCACGGCTTGGGCGTGCCGGAGCTTTTTTCGCCCGAGCTCACTGCGGAATGGGAGTTCAAGCTTGCGCAGATGGAGCATGGCAAGCTCAAGCGCGAGCAGTTCATGCGCGAGATCGTCAAGATCACCAAGCACATCGTCGCGCAGGCCAAAAATTTCGAGAGCGACACGATTCCGGGTGACTTCGCGACCTTGGTGGCGCGTTGTCCGAAATGCGGTGGCGAAGTGCACGAAAAGTACAAGAAATTCCAGTGCCAGTCGTGCGAGTTCGGCATGTGGAAGATCATCGCCGGAAGGCAACTCGAGATTCCCGAAGCCGAATCCCTGCTGACCGAGCGCCGGGTCGGGCCGCTCGACGGCTTCCGCAGCAAGCTCGGCCGGCCGTTTTCGGCGAGCCTCAAGCTCAACGATGCCAACGAAGTGCAGTTCGATTTCGGCGACGGGACGGGCGACGGCGCGGACGGCGAAGCACCCGATTTCGGCGCCCAGGAGTCGCTGGGGCCTTGCCCGAAATGCGGATCGCGCGTGTTCGCGCTGCCCGCAACCTACGTGTGCGAAAAAGCCGTCGGGGCCGACAAGACCTGCGATTTTCGTTCCGGCCGCGTGATCCTGCAGCGACCGATCGAGACCGAGCAGATGCACAAGCTGCTGGCTACGGGCAAGACCGATCTGTTGCAGTTCGTGTCCTCGCGCACACGGCGGCCGTTCGCCGCGTATCTGGTGCGTCAATCCGACGGCAAGATCGGCTTTGAATTCCAGGCCCGCAAGGACGGCGCCGGCAAGCCGCTTCGCGGCGGCCGCGGCGCCGCGGCGCTGCGCGTGCTCGGCAAGCATCCGAAGGACAAGAAGCCTGTCGAGCTGCATGCGGGCCGCTACGGGCCCTACGTCAAGCATGGCGGCGTCAACGCGACGTTGCCGGATCGCGACCAGGTCGAAGCATTAACCCTCGACGAGGCGCTCGTTCTGCTGGCGGCAAAGTCGGCCAAGGGCGCCGGCGCGCGAAGCGTCAAGGGCGCGAAGCGCGGGCGCTTGGCCTCGGCCAGCGCCAAGCCGCCGGCCAAGGCGCCGCGGACGACCAAGGCGCCGCCGCGGCCCGCGACGCGCAAGCGCGCCACTTAAAGTCATGGCTTCCATGCGCATCACTCTCGTCGGCTCGCGCTACTTCGGCGCGGCAACGCTCGCGCGGCTGCTCGAAGAAGGCGTCGACATCGCGCGCGTCGTCGTCCCGGCCGCCGACGATCGGCTGGCGCTGGCGGCCACGGCGGCAGGACTCGACGTCAAGGTACTCGAGGATCCCAAGATCGTCCCGGCCGAAGCGATCGCCGAGGGAACCGATCTGATCGTCGCCGCGCACAGCCATGCGCGAGTGACCAACGAGGCGCTCGCCCATTCGCGCCTGGGCGGCATCGGCTTTCACCCCTCGCTGCTGCCGCGCCATCGCGGCATCGCCGCCGTCGAATGGACGATACGGGAAGCCGATACGATCGCGGGCGGATCGATCTATCACCTGGCCGACCGGATGGACGCGGGCGCGCTCGCCGCACAGGATTGGTGCTTCGTCAAAAAGGGCGAGAGTGCGCGCGAGCTGTGGGAGCGCGCTCTGGCTCCGATGGGCCTGGCGCTGATGGCCCGCGTGATCCGACACGCCAAGGAGCACGGGACGATACCCGCGCAGCCACAGGACGAGCAATTCGCGACGAAGGCACCGCTGATTCGCGACGCGGCGCCCAAGCAATAACCGCCTCGCGCGGTTCGTGCTGCTATTAGTGGCAGACCGTCCCGGGCGAATTGAATATTTCGCGCGTGATGCTCTTGCTTTGCGCGATGCCGTCGACGGTGTAGCTGAACGTTCCCGAGTTGCCGTCGAAGAAGCTTAAGGTGGCCGTTCCGACGACGCTGCCGGTCGCGCCGCCCGGGCTGCCGATGGCCGGGAACGGCACCGAATTGAACGGTGGTCCACTGGAGAGCCGGATCAGATCACCGGTATACGAGCTCACTCCGCTCTTCACCGCGGTCGTCACCAGCCACATCGGCGTATGGTCGTGATCATAAATGTACCAGGTCGCGAAGATCGTGTCGGCCTCGTGCGCGAGATTGATGCCCCATCCCGCTTCGGAGCCCGCCGGGGCCGCCCACCACAGGTCCTGATAATTGCTGGCGAGTGCCAGATTGACTTGCGCGCCGAATGCGCACGCGGGAAGCGGTCCAAAGGTTTCGCGGGTGATCGCCTTGGTCTGCGCGATGCCGTGGACCGTGTAGGTGAATGTGCCGTTGTCTGCATCGGTAAACGCAAGGGTTCCGTTGCCGACCGGCAAGCCCGCTGCGCCGCCCGGACTGCCCAGCGGTGGAAACGGCACGGCGTCGAACGACGGCCCGGTGCCCTGGAACAGCGTCCCGGTGTAGACGCGGTGCGCGGTCCGGCCCGCGCTCATCACCAGCCACCACGCCTTGCCGGTCAGGTCGTAGGTGAACCAAGAGACGAAGATCTGAGCGCCCTGATGCGCAAAATTGATGCCCCAGCCGTCGAAGTGAGCGAACGTGTCGCCGCCGGGCGCGCTGATCGTCATCATGGCGCCGAAGTTGCTGTACGAGGTTCTGCCCCCGGCCGACGTGGTCGCGCCGACCGAAATTACCCCGGGGCAGTTCGATGGCGTGTTATTGGCGACATCGACGCGGTCATTCCCGGCGGACGCGACGATAGCCCGCGTGACGCCGTGTGCGAACGCGGACGTGATCACCTGCTGGTAGGCCGGCGCGCATTCACCTTGCTCGCCGAAGCTCAGGTTGATGACCTGCGCCGGCGTCGGGTTGGCCGGGACGCCCGGTACGCTCAACCCCGACGCCCACGCTATGCCGTCGACGACGTCGGAGTCGTCGCCAAAACATTTGCCGAGCACTCGAACCGGCAGGATCTTCGCCTACCAGTTGATGCCGGCAGTCCAGATGCTGTCGTTGCTATTGGCGCCGATGATGCCGGACGTCGCCGTGCCATGCCAGCTGCTGATGGCGACATCGCAGCCGTCGAACGTGTGCGAGTCGGTAAGGTCGGACCGCGTGACCCAGTCACCGGGGTCGGATGCGTCGGCGTCGCGCCCGTCGCCGTCGTTGGCGACGAGCGGGTCGGAAACGAAGTCGTATCCGGGAAGAATGCGTCCGGCCATCGCCGCATGAGACCGATAGCCGGTGTCGACGACGGCGACGACGACGTCGGCGGTCCCGGTCGTGACGTCCCACGCAGCGGTCGCGCTGATGCCCGACGCGTCATCGCGCAGGTAGGTCTGCGCGCTCAGATACTGATCATTCGGCACGAACTGCGCTTTCATGCGGCGGTCCGGCTGCACGTACTCGACTTCGGCGTGGCCGGCCAGACGCCGTGCGATGGCGCGGGCCTCCCTCAGCGGCACAGGATGGTCGAGCGCGACGACGTGTGCGCCGAGCGCCATCGGCCGCACATAAGCCAGCGCGACGCTGCGATCGGCGGCCAGCCGCGAAACGCGGGCTGCGCTGCGCGACGATTCCGTTTCGACGCCTGACTCGGGCGGCGCTGGATGGAATTTGACGATCAGCCGCTGTGTCATCGGCTCCGGCGGCTCGGAGGCGGACGGCGGCGACGCGCTGGCAGGTCCGAGCACAATCAGCGCCAGCAGGCAGCCGACTGCTGCGCGAGCGATCGCTGGTTGCCGGTCAGACGTCGAGATTGCGCACGCCGAGCGCATTATTCTCGATGAATGCGCGGCGCGGCTCGACGTCCTCGCCCATCAGCGTCG
>JBDTXW010000258.1:0-3910 GCA_040005975.1 Betaproteobacteria bacterium
GCGACGCAAGGCGTGCCGGGAGAGGGCGACTCCCGCGGACGCATCATGCTGATCGGCGAGCAGCCGGGCGACCAGGAGGACTTGGCCGGACACCCCTTCGTCGGTCCGGCCGGCAAGCTCCTGGACAAGGCGCTCGCCGAGGCGGGGATCGACCGCAAGCAGGTCTACGTCACCAACGTCGTCAAGCACTTCAGCTGGTTCCCGCGCGGCAAACGGCGGATGCACAAGACGCCGACCCAGCAGCAGGTCGCCGCCTGCCTCGACTGGTTGCGCCAAGAGCTGCGGCTGGTCAAGCCGCGCATCATCGTCTGCCTCGGCGCGACCGCGGCCAAGGCTTTGCTCGGCCCGTCGGTCCGGGTCACCGTCGATCGCGGCAGCTGGCTGGAGAGCGACCTGGCCGAGCACGTGATGGTGGCCGTGCACCCGTCGTCGATCCTGCGGGTGCCGCGCGAGGACTTCGCGGAAGCCTACGCCGCGCTGGTACGGGACTTTGTGTTGCTCGCCCGGGCCGGCTGATACGCCGAGCTCGCAGTGGCTTCGTATCGATTGCGCCGCACCGAAAAGTCTCGGTCGGGGACGACAGCGCGCGTCTGACGCGTTGCAGTGCCGTCGCCTACATCAAAATAGGACGTCTACGGATTGGCGCGGCCAGTGCTAAGGGCGACTATCACCACAGGGGACCGCGGGTGCGGCAGGCGGCCGGTGCTGGACGACAGCAGCATGCAAGGCGCGCAGCCGCACGACTTCGGCCAACCCCGGGGAACCGTATTTTTGTCGCAGCATTTTTTTTAGGAGTTCTTATGGTTACGCAAGCGAACCCGTATGGCTCGACCACTCAGGCGCGGTCGGGCGCGCAGATCATTCCGTCCGATACGCCGAACACCAGCGGGCCCGGCCCCGAAGTCATGGACGCCGCGACTTTGCAAGGCGACAAGATCGTCAACGCCGCGGGCGACGATCTCGGCAAGATCGAAGCGATCATGCTCGACGTCACCAGCGGCCGCATCGCCTACGCGGTGCTGTCGTTTGGCGGCTTTCTCGGAATGGGTGCCAAGCTCTTCGCGATTCCGTGGGGCGCACTGACGCTCGACGCGCGCGAAAAACAATTCGTCCTCGATGTGAGCAAGGAAAAGCTCGAAAGCGCAGAAGGCTTCGACAAGGATCACTGGCCGAGCATGGCCGATCCTAACTGGGCAGCCGAGCTCCATGCTTACTACAACGTCACGCCGTACTGGGAAGACGATGAGCAGGATCTTCGCGGACGCCGTTCGACCCTCGACACCGTCGCGGGCGAGCCGAAGGTATATTGACGCAAGGGGCTGCGGCGCCGTCCGGTAAGCTGACGCGCGGCGGCGCCGTGGCGATTCCATCGCAGGCGCCGTCGCGGCACGCAGGCACGGGTATGGGGCCAGGATGCCGGCGGCGCGAGGGATCGGATGATATCGAAAGATGAGATTCGCCTCAGGGCGGAGTTGCGGGATTCGCGGACGCCGCCAGTGAATGGGCGGTGCGCTCGCGCCTGACCTTGCGCCCCGACCGCAGGGACGAGCGGCATCACGCTGCGCTGCAACGGCGCAGCGGCGGGGCAGACCGGCGGCAGGAAAGGCACTGATCGCGGGTTACGTCGTGCCGAGCGCTCTCGCGAAGCTCGAGAGTCCCCCAACTTTTCCGTTTTTTTGCGATACTCGGTATCGGCGCTGCCGAGGGGCCGTCCTGTTTCGGCCAATGCAGCGATGGGGCGACGCGATGGCCGACACGAGTGCGCAGGAAGCCGATGCAATCCGGTACGCGGTGTTGCGAAAGCTCGCCTCCGGAATGCGCCACAGCCTGATGGGCGAGCTGCAGACGATCCAATTCTCCGCGGAGCTGGCGGCGCGGATGCTGGACAGCGGCACCACCGGCCCGAAGCTCGACGACTGTATCAAACAGCTGCCGGATCAGACGCGCGCCGCGGTGAATAGTTGCCGCGCAATGATCGAATGGCTGCGGCCGGACGAAAAAGCGACCACGACCGTCGACGAAGCGGTGCGGCAATGCCTGAAGCTCGCCGGCGACGATTGGACGCTGCGCGGCATCGAGGCGTCGGCCGATGTGAAAAGCGGCGACGCGCTCGTCTCGAAGCCGGTGCTGCGGGAGCTTCTGGTCACGTCCTTCCTCGCGCTGACCGACACCCATCCGGGCCCGATCGATATCGCCATCGTCGCGGAGTCGGGGGGAGAGGACGTGGTCGTAAGCTTGTCGGCCAAGCGCGCCGAGCGCAAGACGCCGTTTCCTCCGCTGACGTTTTATCGCGCGCTGACGTACGACGACGTGATCGCGGTCGGCAAGGCGAGTGGCGTGACGTGCTCCTGCCTCGACGGGACGATAACGCTGCGCTTACGCGCGGCGCCTGCTGCCCCTTAGCCGCGCCGCCGCGCCACCGCGGTCAGGACGCGGCCAACCTGATCTGGTTGCGCGTTCTTGTCGCCAGCAGCCGGAGCAGGGATGCCGGGTCGAGCGGCTTGACCAGGTGGTGGTCGATGCCTGCCTGGCGAGACCGCCGCTTGTCTTCCTCCTGTCCCCAGCCGGACAGCGCAATGATTATCATGTCCTTGCCCGCAGGTCCGGCGCGGAGCTTCTGCGCCGCATCATAGCCGTTCATCTTCGGCATGCCGATATCGAGCACGACCGCATCGGGACAATATTCGCTGGCGAGCCCCACGGCTTCAACGCCGTCGTAGGCGATTCGGACGTCGTGTCCGACGATCTGCAGCAGCGCCGCCAGACTTTCCGCGGCATCGCGGTTGTCGTCCGCCACGACAACCCGCAGCGGGCCCGACGCGCCCCCAATGCCGGGTTGCTCGGACGAGTCCGCAGCCGACTCGTCGTCCGCGTCACTGACGGGGATCCTGACCGTGAACGTCGTTCCCTTGCCGGGCCCGTCGCTGGCTGCGCTGATCGATCCGCCGTGCAGCTCGACCAGGCGCCGCGCGACCGTCAGGCCCACGCCCAAGCCGCCGTGCGCACGATCGATCGAACGGTCCGCCTGCGTGAACATGTCGAAAATCCGTGGCAGCATATCGGCCGCGATGCCGATGCCGGTGTCGCGCACGCTGATCACGGCGTCCACGCCGTCCTTGGCGATCGTCAGCCATATGCGCCCGGCGGCGTCGGTGTACTTTGCGGCGTTGTTGAGCAGATTGGAGATAACCTGCGCGAGGCGGGTCGGATCGGCATCGACGTAAATCGGCAGGTCCGGCAGTGCGACGGCGAATGCCTGGCCGCCGGCGGCAAGGACCGGGCGGCTGGTCTCGAGTGCCGTGTTGACGACCTCGGTCAGTGAAAGCCGCGCCTTGCGCAATGCAATCTTGTCGCGGCTTATGCGCGAGACGTCGAGCAGGTCGTCGACCAGCCGCGTCATATGATTCATCTGGCGGTCGATCACGTCGAGCATCCTGGTTATCTCAGGCACCGGCGGCGACTTCAGATGCAGCACGTGGACCGCGTTGCGGATCGGCGCCAGCGGGTTGCGCAACTCGTGCGCCAGCATGGCGAGAAACTCGTCCTTGGCGCGCTCGGCGCGCTTGTGCTCGGTGATGTCGAAGAGGACATTCACCGCGCCGAGCATTTCGCCGGTTTCGCCGCAGATCGGATTGGCGTGCGCCAGCACGGTTACGCGGCGGCCGTCCGGCCGCTCGATGATGATCTCGCACCCGTTGAATTCCTTGCACTCACGCAAGGCCAGAGCCATCCAGCATTCGCGATGGGTGATCGCCGAACCGTCGGCGCTATAAAGTTTGAACGATCCGCAAAACCGATCCTCGGGATCGTTGATTTTGGGCTCGCGCCCCCAGACGCCTACGGCGTGACGGTTGAAGTACGTGATCATTCCGTCGACGTCGCACATATAGGCGGCGGCCGGCAGGCGATC
>JBDTXW010000259.1:0-3883 GCA_040005975.1 Betaproteobacteria bacterium
AGGACGCGTTCAAGCAGAAGGAGCGGCTCGTCTTCCTCGACTTCATCACCGATCAGACCGAGAACGTCTTTCCGATGGTCCCCGGCGGCAAGGGCCTGACCGAAATGATCCTCGCCGAAGAACTGTGAGGACATCGCGATGAGGCACATATTGTCGATCCTGGTCGAAAACGAGGCGGGCGCGCTGTCGCGCATCTCCGGCCTGTTTTCGGCGCGCGGCTACAACATCGAATCGCTGACGGTGGCACCGACCGAGGATCCAACGCTGTCGCGCATGACGATCGTCACCGTCGGCTCCGACGACGTGATCGAGCAGATAACCAAGCAGCTGAACAAGCTGGTCGAGGTCGTCAAGGTCATCGATCTGTCCGACGGAAACCATATCGAGCGCGAGCTGATGCTGGTCAAGGTGCGCGCCGCGGGCAAGGATCGCGACGAGATGAAACGCCTCGCCGAAATCTTCCGCGGCAGCATCCTCGACGTGACCGACAAGAGCTATACGATCGAATTGACCGGTACCGGCTCGAAGCTCGACGCGTTTCTGCAGGCGATCGAACCGGGCGTCATTCTGGAAACGGTGCGTACCGGCGCGTCGGGGATCGGGCGCGGCGAACGCATATTGCGAGTCTGAAAAGGGGTCGGGCAATGATGAAGGTCTATTACGACAAGGACGCGGACCTGTCGCTGATCAAGGGAAAGAAGGTCGCGATCGTCGGCTACGGGTCGCAGGGCCACGCGCACGCGCAGAATCTCAACGACTCCGGCGTCAAGGTGACCGTAGGCTTGCGCAAGGGCGGCGCGTCGTGGGACAAGGTGAAAAAAGCGGGGCTCAAGGTCGCCCCCGTCGCCGACGCCGTCAAGGGCGCCGACTTCGTGATCATGCTGATGCCCGACGAGCACATAGCCGCTGTCTATCGCGACGAGGTCGAGCCGAACATCAAGCAGGGCGGCACGCTCGCCTTCGCGCACGGCTTCAACATCCACTACGGACAGGTGCAGCCGCGCGCCGACCTGGATGTCGTCATGATCGCGCCGAAGGCGCCGGGGCACACGGTGCGCTCGACCTACGTGCAGGGCGGCGGTACGCCGATGCTCATCGCCGTCCATCGCGACATGAGCCGCAAAGCGCGCGACCTCGCGCTGTCGTATGCCGCGGCGATCGGCGGTGCGCGTGCCGGCGTCATCGAGACCTCGTTCAAGGAGGAAACCGAGACCGACCTATTCGGCGAGCAGGCGGTGCTGTGCGGTGGCTGTGTCGAGCTGGTCAAGGCCGGATTCGATACGCTGGTCGACGCGGGCTACGCGCCGGAGATGGCTTACTTCGAATGTCTGCACGAGTTGAAGCTCATCGTCGATCTGATGTACGAAGGCGGCATCGGCACGATGAATTATTCGATCTCCAACAACGCCGAGTACGGCGAATACGTGACTGGCCCGAAGATCATCACCGCCGAGACCAGGCAGGCGATGCGCGACGCGCTCGCGCGGATCCAGAGCGGCGAATATGCGAAGGATTTCATTCTCGAGAGCCGGGCCGGGGCGCCGACCTTGCTGTCGCGGCGACGGATGACGGCCGAGCATCCGATCGAGCAGGTCGGCGGCAAGCTGCGCGAAATGATGCCGTGGATACGCAAGAACAAGCTGGTCGACCAGAGCCGCAACTGAGCGCGCGGCGCCAGCGCGGCTGGGTCGGACTGATCGTGCTGCTGCTGGCGCTGCTGATCGTCGCGATGCTGGCGCAGACGGTTCTCAGGCGCTACGGGCTGCTGGCGCCCGCCGAGGGGACGGCTCCCGCTTCGCGCGGACCGGCAGCCGTTGCGCCCGCCGAGCTCGATCCGGCGGCACCGGCACCGACGCCGCGCAACGCCCTGGAGCGCGCCCGCGGCGTCGAGGGCAGCATGCGGCAGCAAGCCGAGGACCTGGGCAGGAAGATCGACGACGCCGCCAAGTAGCGGGTACGCGATGCGCAGCGACTATCCCCATCCGATCATCGCCCGCGAGGGCTGGGCGTTTATCGCGATGGCCGCCGCAGTGGCGCTCGCCTTGTCGTATTTCGGCCTCTGGTTTCTCGCGGTCCTCGCCTGGCTCGCGGTCGTCTTCATCGTTCAGTTCTTCCGCGACCCGCGGCGCGTCGTACCGGCAGAGCCCGACGCGGTGCTCTCGCCTGCCGATGGCAAGGTGATGGCGGTGGGACACGCGCGCGACCCTTATCTCGAGCGCGACGCGCTCAAGATCAGCGTGTTCATGAATGTGTTCAACGTGCACTCGAACCGCAGTCCGGTCGACGGCGTCGTCAGGAAACGGTGGTATCACGCCGGCAGCTTCGTCAACGCGGCGCTGGACAAGGCATCGCTCGAAAACGAGCGCAACGCGCTGCACATCGTCACCGCAACCGGCGTCGATGTCACCTGCGTGCAGATCGCCGGTCTGATCGCGCGGCGCATTTTGTGCTACGTCGAGCCTGGCGATCCGCTCAGGCGCGGACAGCGCTATGGCTTTATCCGCTTCGGTTCGCGGGTCGATCTCTATCTCCCCGCGACCGCAACGGCCCGTGTCGCCGTCGGTGACGTCGTTTACGCGACGACGACGGTGCTCGCCGAGCTTGCCTGACGCTCTAAGTCGGTCAGCGGCGCCCGACGAGTCGTTCGTAGCCTCAATTTGCGGGGCAGGACGCCAACTGCTAGGCTGTCCGCATGGGGGATTTTCAGCAGGAACGCGCGCTGATCAAGAACCGTGTGCGCCGGCGCGGCATCTATCTGCTGCCGAACCTGTTCACGACGGCTGCGCTGTTCGCCGGCTTCTACGCGATCGTGCAGGCGATGAACGGCCGCTTCGATCAATCGGCGATCGCGATTTTCGTTGCGATGGTGCTGGACAGCCTCGACGGCCGCGTCGCCCGCTTGACCAAGACGCAAAGCGCGTTCGGCGCGGAATACGACAGCCTGTCGGATATGGTGTCCTTCGGTGCCGCGCCGGCGCTGATCGTCTACGAATGGGCGCTGCGCGGCATGGGCAAGTTGGGCTGGATCGCGGCCTTCGTTTACGTCGCGGGGGCGGCGCTTCGCCTCGCGCGTTTCAACACGATGCTCGAGGTCGCCGACAAGCGCTATTTTCAAGGGTTGCCGAGCCCCGCCGCGGCGGCGCTGGTCGCCGGCTTCGTCTGGATCGCCGACGACAACGCGATCGATCCGGAAAGCATCCGCTGGATCGCGTGGGCGGTGACGGTCTTTGCCGGGCTGACGATGGTCACCAATCTCAAGTACTACAGCTTCAAGACGATCAACCTGCGGCGCAGCGTGCCCTTTCTCGCGGTATTCCTGATCGTCCTGTTTTTCGTCCTGGTCAGCTACCAGCCGCCGATCGTCCTGTTCGCGTGCTTTGTCATCTATGCGCTGGCCGGATACGTCTGGTCGGCCTGGCTGGCGCTCCGGCGCCGCCGCACCTGACCGAAGCGCTCCGACGTTCGCGCCGCCGGCGCGGTTGGCGCCCGTTTCGCGGCCGCGACGAAGCCGTTGCGCAGTGCCGCAAATCGGGCTATAGTCATTTCATGAGCAGCCCGGCCCGTGCCTTAGCACTCGTTGCCCCGATCGCCATCCTCGGCGGTTTGCTGCTGCTGCGCCCCGCGCGCAGATAAAACTTTCCCCCTTTTTAGAGCAGTGTCCGCGTCACCCGAAGCCGGGTGACTGTTGCACGTCAGAGGCATTCGCGACGAGGGCCGTCATGGAAGCAGATCCGTCGAAAAAGTACCGCCCGTTTCCCCCGATCGATCTCCCCGATCGACGCTGGCCAACGCAGACGATCACCCGTCCGCCGATTTGGCTGTCGACCGATTTGCGCGACGGCAACCAGGCGCTGATCGAGCCGATGGACGCCGAGCGCAAGCT
>JBDTXW010000260.1:0-3870 GCA_040005975.1 Betaproteobacteria bacterium
GGCGTCAACGGTAGCCGGCAGCCTGCAATTCGAACAGCTCCGCATAGCGCCCGCCGCGCGCGAGCAGCTCGTCGTGCGTGCCTGCCGCCTCGATCATGCCATCGGCCAGCACCACGATGCGATCGGCCATGCGCACGCTGGAAAAGCGATGCGAGATCAACACCGCAGTCTTGCCTTGGCTCAGTTCCTTGAAACGCTGGAAGATCTCGAATTCGGCGCGCGCGTCCAGCGCGGCGGTCGGCTCGTCGAGGATCAGAAGCTGCGCGTCACGCATATAGGCGCGCGCGATCGCGATCTTCTGCCATTCGCCGCCCGACAGATCGACGCCGGTCCGGAAACGCTTGCCGATGATCTGATCGTAGCCCTGCGGCAGCCGGCGGATCAGATCGTCGGCCAGACTCTGCCTGGCCGCAGCGGCGATGCGGGCGCGATCTTCGCGCGCCTCGATGCGGCCGACGGCGATGTTCTCCGCAGCCGTCAGGTGGTAACGGACAAAATCCTGGAAGATCACGCCGACGTTTGCGCGCAAGGTCGACAAGTCGTATTCGCGCAGATCGTACCCGTCGAGAAGGATTCGCCCCTCGTCGGGGTCGTACAGCCGCGCCAGAAGCTTGACGACCGTTGTCTTGCCGGCGCCATTCTCACCGACCAGCGCGAGAACTTCGCCGGCATGCAGCGTGAAGCTCAGGCCGCGCACTGCCCAGCGTTCCGCCCCCGGATAACGGAAGCCGACGTTCTCGAAGCGGATGCCCTCGCGCAGCGGCACCGGAAACGGGCGAGGATTGCGCGGCGACACGATCTCCGGCGTGATCTCGAAAAACGAAAACAGATCATCGAGATACAGCGCCTGACCGGCGACCTGGGAGAATCCGATCAGCATGTTTTCGAGCAGAGTCCGCAGACGCCGGAACGAGCCCGAAAGAAACGTGAGGTCGCCGATCGTGAACTCACCGTGCAAGGTGCGCCAGACGATGTAGGCATACGCGGCGTAGTACGCAATCGTTCCGACCGCCGCGAGCAGACCGCCCCAACCCGCACGGCGCAGCGCGAGCTTCCGGTTCGCCAGATAGAAGTCACCGGCGAGCTGCCGATAGCGATCGATCAGGAAGCGGTTGAGGCCGAAGATCTTGACTTCTTTCGCGGTCTCGACGCTTGCGGCGGTCTGGCGTACATAGTCGATCTCGCGCCGCTCGGCGGTGCGCGCGTAGTTGAGCGAGTAGCTTTGCGCGTTGAAGTGCGCCTCGCCGATGCATGCCGGCACCAGCGCCACGGCGAGCAGCGCGATCAGCCAAGGCGCGTAGACGATCAATCCGGCGCCGAAGCTGACGATCGTCACCAGATCCTGGATCTGTCCGAACAGCTGGCCAATCAGCGTCATGCGGCCCGAGGCTTGCCGGCGCGCGCGCTCGAGCCGGTCCTGCAATTCACTGTCCTCGAAATCTTCCAGGTCGAGCGTCGCCGCGTGTTCCATCAGGCGCAAGCTGGTTACGTTGCTGAACTGCTCGGACAGCAGCGAATCGAACAGCGAAACTGTGCGCCCCAGGATGTCCGAAGAAACGGCGAGCGCGAATTCCAGCAGCAGGAGGCCGCCGATGCGATCGAGCAGACCGCCGGCGAACCATTGCGCGAGCGTGTCCGCCGCGTGCGGCGCCTGCGCCAGCGCGATGACTTCGTCGATGATGAGCTTGCCGACGAAAAGGGTGGCGACCGGCAGCAGCGCTCTGGCCAGGCGCAGAACGCATTCGCCGACGGCGAGCGACGGGCTCGTCTGCCAGACCAGCCGGATGAATGGCGGCAGATTGCGCAGCGCGCCGAACCGCTCGCGCAGCGAGCGCGGCCCGGGCGATGTTGCCGGTCCGGGTGCGGCGGCCTGAGCCGCGCGTCCTCCCATCGTGTAATGCTTGGGCATCGAGCCGTGGAATAGTCAGGCGATTGCCGGCGCGCACCGCCGGAACCGGCACCATGGTACGGCAACTCCGGCGGTCGGCGGCCAAGGTGCGCCGGCGCCTGTCGGCGCCTGTCTTACGTCGAATCATCATTTGGCCGATTACTGCGACGGACGCGCGGCGGGACAATACGGCACAATATCGGCATAGATGGAGGACGTCATGGCATGCCTGACCCGCAAAGTCGCGGTTGCAGCGATCGCATTGAGCGGTGCATTGCTTTGCTCCGCGCAGACGGTTCCCGGCGGCCTACGACCACTGGATGCACCAGGGGGCGCGACGCACGATTGCAGCGGCCTGACCGCTGCGGCGCTCGCGACCTGCCGGGAATTGAACCGCAGCATCGAAGCGCCCACCCCGACGGGCGCAGGCACGCCGAACGATTGCAGCGGCCTGACTGGCGCGCCACTGTACACCTGCCGCCGCCTGAACGCGGCCGAGACCGTCGCGCCACGCAGCAGCGCCGGAGCGAGCGAGGATTGCAGCGGCCAGATCGCCGACGCTCTGAAGGCCTGCCGCGCGCTCAACGGTCAGTCGAGCGAAGCGGACGCTTCGCCGATCACCGGCGGGGAAACGAGGACAGGCGGGGCGACGCAGCAATGAATCACGAGCCTTCGCGAAATATGGCGCGAAGGCGCCCAGCACGGAAGACAAGGCAATCAACGAGGGTTCCACGATGAAGCGCAAGGACGACGACAAGGTGCATGGCGAGGGCAATTACAAGGCAGCGCGGGAATTCGATGCGGCCGAGGCGGCGTTCGTGAAATCGGGCCGAGTCGACCAGGCGGCGCGCGACGCGGCGCCGAAGTCGCCGGCCGAAGAAGCGGAACTGGCGCGAGCCGAGAAGGCGGCAAGGGAACGTGCGCGTGACGAGGATCCCGCGCTCAAGCGCCGCAAGCCCGGGAACGACCGCAGCTAGCGCGAGCGCGGGGGCCGCTGACCGGCCAGCCCGCCGCGGTCCGCGGCGGTTG
Source organism: Betaproteobacteria bacterium (assembly GCA_040005975.1). Lineage (GTDB taxonomy): Bacteria > Pseudomonadota > Gammaproteobacteria > Burkholderiales > Casimicrobiaceae > PALSA-1003. Next base: position 2,918 of record JBDTXW010000260.1, read on the forward strand.
GTTCGTGAGCGCGTTCTACTCGAGCTTGATTTCGCCGTCGAACCTGACCTCGATCTTCAAGCCGGGCACCACCAGCGATACGTGCGCAGGAAATTGCTCGCGACCGGCAATCGAGCCGTCGGCGATCGCGCGCGCGACTGCCTGCTCGATCTCGCGCTGCGAGTTGATGCCGACCATTTTCAAAAACTTGCGGATGCTGAGATTGAAGGTTTCATCATTCATCGGGGACTCCTGAACGGGAGCGCAACGCCGCCATTGCCGGCTGCATCTATTTAAGCCAGGCTTCGACGATGCGGTCGTATTCGCCGTTCGCCTTGGCCAAGTGCATCCACTGATCGACCCAAGCCTTGAGCACGACGTCGCCGCGCGGCAGCAGATAGGCCATTTCGCCATATTGCAGGGGCTTGGTCGGATTGACCGCACAAAGGCCCGGCTTCAGTTTTTGCTGAACGACCACTTCGACCGACTCGGAGATCATGACGTCGGCGCGGCCTTTGAGTATCTCGTCGAAAATCATCGTGTTGTCGTTGAAGATCACGATCTTCGCCTGCTTGAAGTTTGCGCGGGCGAAACGCTCGTTGCTGCCGCCTGGATTCTCGATGACGGTCACGCCAGGCTTGTCGATATCGGCGATCGTCTGAAATTTCTGAACGTTCTCGCAACGCGTAATCGGCGCCTTCCCGTTGATCATGTACGGATCGGAGAAGAAAGCCCGCTTTTGACGGTCGAGCGTCACCGAAATGCCGCCGACGCCGAGGTCGCATTTTTCGATGAAATCGTCCATCAGCTTCGGCCAGCTGGTCTTGACGAACTTCGCCTCGACCCCGAGCGACTTCGCCATCGCCTGCGCGATGTCAACGTCGATGCCCTCGAAGCCCGAATCGGCCTTCGCCAGGCTGAACGGCTTGTAATCGCCGGGCGTGCAGACGCGCAGCGCCCCGCCCTTCTGGATC
>JBDTXW010000261.1:0-3870 GCA_040005975.1 Betaproteobacteria bacterium
CTCACGGGGCTCGCCCTGTTCGCCGTCGGCGCGACGCTGTCGCTGTTCACAGGCCGCAGTGCGCTACCGTCCGGCGCCCGCATGCTGCTGCTGGGCGGCCTCGCCGCGGCGGTGACTTTCGCCGTCGGCCATCTGTTCGGCGTCAGCGCTCCCTGATCCGGGAACCCGCGTGCACCGGGTCACGCTGCACGCAGGGCGAGAAAAGTCGCTGCGCCTCAAGCATCCGTGGGTGTTCTCCGGCGCGATCGCCGCCGCCGATGCCGCAGTCGGCAGCGGCGAGACCGTCGCGCTCTATGCCGCCGACGGCCAGTTCCTGGCAAGCGCCGCGTGGAGTCCCGCCTCGGCGATTCGCGCGCGCGTCTGGAGCTTCGATGCGCGCGCTACGATAGACGCCGCGTTCATCGCCGCCAGGGTGCGCGCGGCCGTCGCGGCGCGCCAACCGATGCTCGATGCCGCCCACACCGGCTGCCGGCTGGTGCACGCCGAATCCGACGGACTCCCCGGCGTAATCGCCGACCGTTATGGCGACGTCGTGGTCATGCAGTTGCACAGTGCGGGAGCCGAGGCCTGGCGCGGCGCGATCGTCGACGCGCTGGCCGAAGCAACCGGCTGCGCTGCGGTCTACGAACGCTCGGACGCGGAAGTGCGCACGCTCGAAGGCCTGCCGCCGCGCAGCGGCACCGCGGCCGGCGTGCTGCCCGCGCGCGTATCCTTGCTGGAGGACGGACTGCGCTTCGACGTCGATGTCATCGGCGGCCAGAAAACGGGTTTCTTTCTCGATCAGCGCGAGAATCGCCATAAGATCCGCGCGCTCGCTCGCAATCGCGACGTTCTCGACGGCTTTTGCTATACGGGCGGCTTCACCGTCGCGGCGCTGGCCGGTGGCGCGCGCTCGGTGCTGTCGATCGACACGTCCGCCGACGCGCTGGTGCGGGCGCGAGAAAACGTTGCGCAGAACGGCCTCGACGCAGAGCGATGCGACTGGCGCGATGCCGACGTGTTTGCCGAACTGCGCAAGCTCCGCGACAGCGCCAGGAGCTTCGACCTGATCGTGCTCGACCCACCGAAGTTCGCTCCCACGGCACGGCACGCGGTCAAGGCGGCGCGCGCGTACAAGGACATCAACCTGCTGGCGCTGAAGCTCTTGCGCACCGGAGGCCTTCTGGCGACGTTCTCCTGCTCCGGCGGCATTGCGGCCGACTTGTTTCAGAAGATCGTCGCCGGCGCCGCGCTGGACGCCGGGGTCGAAGCGGCGATCGTCGGCCGCTTCACGCCCGGCGCCGACCATCCGGTCGCGCTCAACTTTCCCGAGGGCGACTATCTGAAGGGACTGCTGATTCGCAAGCACGCCTGAAACGTTGCGAGCGTCCAGTTCCATTCGGTCCGGCAGTCGCGAGACAGGACGGCGAGCCTCGCCGCCCTGCCCGCGCCGGCAGGTTAGGATTTCTTGGTGGTGAGGCAAGACTTCATGAACGTCTTGCGTTCGGCGCCCTTCTTGCCGGTTGCCTGCTTGCTGCACATCCGCATCCGGTCCTGCTGCGACATCAGGATGGGCTTGGTTGCCTGGCCCGCAACCGCATTGGCGTCGGCATTTTTGCCGGCCGACTGCGTCCTGGCCTTCGGCGCGGTGGCGGCGTCGGCTGCATAGACGGCCTGGCAGCTGAGCAGGCCGATCAGAGCGACGAAATAAAGCGATTTCATGGCGATCTCCTCGAAGCGTGGGTTGGAAGATGTGTGACCGTTATCGGCCACGCCTCCATTAACGCTCCGGTCGCCACCGCGTACGTCGAACGAATGGCCGATGCGCGCGGTCGAGCGCGGCGGCCGCGCGCTGCCTCCTTGCCATGACACCGCAACACAAACGCTCGCGTGTCGGCCGGCTGCGCGGTTGCAGCCCCATCTACGATGGGGGTCCTCCTCCGCGCTGCGGCGCGCTGGATAAAACAAGGCGGCAACCGGATTGCTCCGGCGCCGCCTTGTCAGGACGGCCGGGTGGACAGGAGGTCACCCGGCCGGATTGGCGAAAGCTCTCTACCCCTTCATGCACTCGCTCTGCGCTTTGGCGCGCTCGTCGGCCTTCATGCCTGCGGTCTTTTTGTTGCACATCGCCATCTTGCTTTCCTTCTTCGCCGGCTTGGCCGACAGGCAGGTCTTCATGAATGCCTTCCGTTCCTGGCCCGTCTTGCCGGTGGTGGTGGCATCGGCATTGCACGTCTTCATTTTTTCCTGCTGCGGGGTCATTTTCGTATCGGCGGCATAAGCGGCGCCGCATGCGAACAGGCCCGCCAGGGTCAAAGCGATCAGGGTCTTCATCGAGATAGCGCTCCTAAAAGGCAGTCAGGCAGTTTGCGAAGGATGCGTAGATGCGGCTTTCGCGGCCAGTCTACGGCATCAATAACGCGCCGAGCAACGATTTCGCCGACCCGCCGCCGGAGCTGTGGCATATTTGTCTACTGCAGTGCAGCATTGCCGCTTCGCGTTTCGGGCTAGAATGCGCCAAATGAATGAATTACAACGAAAAACGCTGTCGAGGCTGTCGCCATGATCCTGATCCTCGAGCCCAATACCGCTCCCGAAGGCGCAGATTACCGCGCCTTGGCCGGCCAGCTCGACCGCCTGCCCGGCATCCAGTACCGCGTTCATCGCGAGGTAGGCGCCGAGGTCACGCTGACCGAGATCTACCTGATCGGGAACACCGCGGCGCTGACGGTGGAGCAGATGCAGGTTCTGCCCTGTGTGCAAAAGGTGGTGCGCGTTTCGGAAGCCTACCGCGTGCTGGGCCGGCACCAGCAAGGCGACGACCGGCCCGCGTCGTTCGAATACAACGGTGTGCGCTTCGGCCAGGACACCCTGAACGTATTTGCCGGCCTCTGCGCCGTCGATTCGCCCGAGTCCGCGGGCGCGATGATGCAAGCGCTGCAGCGTCACGGCCAGGTCTGCACGCGGATGGGCGCGTACAAGCCGCGGACCAATCCCTACGCGTTCCAGGGTTTCGGAGCGAAGTGCCTGCCGTATGTCTTCGAGCTCGCCGGCAAGTACGGCATTCGCGTCATCGCGATGGAGATTACGCACGAATCGCACGTCGACGAGATCCGTGCCGCGCTCAAGGCAACCGGCAGTCCGACCGGCGTCATGCTGCAGATCGGGACGCGCAACACGCAGAATTTCGAACTGTTGAAGCTGGTCGGCAAGCAGCAGGAATTTCCGGTGCTGATCAAGCGAGGCTTCGGCATCACCCTCGATGAATCGCTGAACGCCGCCGAATATCTGGCGTCTGAAGGTAACCGCAAGGTCGTATTCGGCCTGCGCGGCATGAAAACTAACATGGGCGATCCGCACCGCAATTTTGTCGATTTCTCGCACGTTCCGGTCGTCAAACGGCTGACCCGCATGCCGGTGTGCATCGACCCGTCGCACTCGGTCGGAACGCGCGCGATGGCGCCCGACGGCATCCTCGATATTTTCCACGTCGTTGCCCAGGGCGTCGTGGCGGGCGCCAACATGGTGCTGGTCGACTTCCATCCGGACCCCGCGAAGGCGCTGGTCGACGGGCCACAGGCGCTGCTGCTGTCCGAGCTTGCGCATTTCCTCGCCGATGTCGCACTGGCGCGTGAAACGTACCTGAAACGCGCCGCACTGGCGGCGAGTCACAGCGTGCGTTAGGTTCGCGCATCGCCCCATGCCTATCGAAGTCGAGCTCAAGCTCGCGGCAACGCCGGCGGCATTCGCCGCCGTGCGCCGGCATCGCGCGCTGACCGAGGCGAAGGCGGGTCGCGCCCGTTCGAGCGCGATCATCAGCCGTTATTACGACACGCCGACCAACGAGTTGCACGAACACGGCGTCGCGCTGCGACTGCGTCGGCGCGGTGC
>JBDTXW010000262.1:0-3788 GCA_040005975.1 Betaproteobacteria bacterium
CAGGTCTGGGATGCCGAGGTCACCAAGATGATCAAGGCGTACGGCGCGCCGATCGCCGATGCCGACGCCAAGGAGATCGTCGACTACCTGGCCAGGAACTACGGGCAGCCATAGCGGCGTCCAGCGCCGCAGCGCCTTTTCCGGCTGCGCGGCCACGCGGATCGCGCGCCGGGAAAGGCTAATGCTTGCTGTTCGCCCCGCGCTCGCACCCGAACAAGCGCAGCCGCCGATCGTAGTATTTGCCCCAGCCCTCGTCGCGCAGGCCAGCCTTCTGCAACACGTGTTGCGAGGCCTTGTTGCCGGGATGCGTGACGCCGATGACGCGCCTCAAGCCCAGATCGTCGAATGCGTAGTCGACCAGTGCGCGCGCGCCTTCGGTGGCGTAGCCGCGGCCCCAATGGGCGTGCAGCAGGCGATAGCCGACTTCGACGTCGGTCGTCGGCGGACAGTACTTCAGGCAGTACCAGCCGATGAACCTGCCGTTGCCGCGAAGTGACGCCCGCCACACGCCAAGCCCCGGATACAGCGCGTAGTAGCGCATGACGCGCCGCATCGCCGCGTCGATCTCGCTCCACGGCATCGGCCGGCCGCCATTGATGTACTTCAGCACCCGCGGATCGCTGTCGAGCCGCACCAGCTCGCCGATGTCCTCCGGCGTGAACTCGCGCAGCTCGAGGCGCAGCGTCTCCAGCCAGATCGGCGGCTCGCGGTTCATCGTGCGGTTTCGCCGGCGACGTCTTCCCCGCCGAGCGCGGCGAGCTGCTCGGCCTGGAATTCCTGCGCCAGTGCTTCCGTCAGTTCGAACAGGTCGCCATCCATGATCTGGTCGATCTTGTAGAGCGTCAGGTTGATGCGATGATCGGTCACGCGCCCCTGCGGGAAATTGTAGGTGCGGATGCGCTCGGAGCGATCACCGCTGCCGATCAGGCTCTTGCGCGTCGCCGCCTCCTTCTGCTGGCGCTCCTGCCGCTCGCGATCGACCAGCCGCGAGGCCAGCACGGCCATCGCCTGCGCGCGATTGCGATGCTGAGAGCGATCGTCCTGGCATTCGACGACGATCCCGGTCGGCAGATGCGTGATGCGCACCGCCGAGTCGGTCTTGTTCACGTGCTGCCCGCCGGCACCCGACGCGCGGAACGTATCAATGCGGATCTCCGACGGATTGATGGTTATGTCGGCGACCGGGTCGGCCTCGGGCAGCACCGCGACCGTGCATGCCGAGGTATGGATGCGTCCCTGCGCTTCGGTCTCGGGTACGCGCTGAACCCGGTGTCCGCCGGATTCGAACTTGAGCTTTGCATAAACGCGCTGCCCGACGACACGCGCGATAACTTCCTTGTAGCCGCCCATATCGCCGGGGCTTTCGGAAATCAGCTCGACCTGCCATTTGTTGCGCTCGGCAAAACGCGCATACATGCGGAAGAGCTCGCCGGCAAACAACGCTGACTCGTCGCCGCCGGTGCCGGCGCGAATTTCGAGGAACACGTTGCGCTCGTCGCTGGCATCGCGCGGCAGCAGCGCGCGCTGCAGCTCATCCTCGAGCGCGGTCATGCGCGCTCGTGCCGCCTTGGCCTCGTCGTCGCCGAAAGACCTCATGTCCGGATCGGCCAGCATGTCCTGCGCAGCCGAAAAGTCACGCTCGCCCTGCAACCAGTCGCGGTAGAGCGCGACGATCGGCGCGATTTCGGCGTGCTCACGCGACAGCGCGCGATAGCGATCGAGATTGCGAGTGACGTCCTCGGCCGCGAGCAGGCCGTTCAATTCCTCCAGCCGCGACGTGAGCTGGGTGAGCTTGGTGGACAGCGAGGGTTTCAGCTAAGGCTCGTCGGGCAGCTGATAGATGTGGTGCAGCAGCGCGAGCAGCTGGGCCCGCTCGGCCTCGCCCGCGCGCGTCAGCGCCTGCGCCGGAGCATGCAGAAACTTGTTGGTCAGCCCGCGCGCAAGCTGCTCGATGACCTGCTCGGGGGCGGCGCCCCCGGCGAGAAGCTTGCGTGCGCGCTCGACTTCTGCTGCCCGGAGGCCGTCGTGGTGTCCCTGCAGCGCGGTCAATGTCGGGATGACGCTGCGGCCGTCCAGCCAGCGCAAAAAACTTTGCACCTGCTCGGCGATCATTGCCTCGGCCTGCGCCAGCGCCTCGACGCGGATCTGCAGGTTGTCCTTGACGATGTTGGCTAGATCATCGACGCTGTAGAGAAAAATATCGTCCAGCTCGGCGACTTCGGGCTCGACGTCGCGCGGCACCGCGAGATCGACGATGAACATCGGGCTGTGGCGGCGCGACTTGATCGCGCGTTCGAGCAGGCCTTTGCCTAGTATCGGCAGCGAGCTCGCCGTCGATGTCACGATGATGTCGAACCCTGCGAGCCGCTCCGGCAGCTCGTTCAGCGTGATCGCGGCAGCACCGAAGCGCGCCGCCAGCTGCGCACCGCGCTCGAGCGTGCGATTGGCGACGGTGATCGACTTCGGATGCCTGGCGGCGAAGTGCGCGGCTGCGAGGTCGATCATCTCGCCGGCGCCGATCAGCAGCAGGTTCTGCTCGGCAAGCGACGGGTAGATGCGCTCGGCGAGCTTGACCGCCGCGGCAGCCATCGAAATCGACGCGCTGCCGATTTCGGTGTTGCTGCGTACGTCCTTGGCCACCGCAAACGTGCGCTGGAACAGCCGGTTGAGGATAAGGCCCAGCGCCCCCGCCGCTTCGGCGCTCCGCACCGCCTGCTTCATCTGGCCGAGAATCTGCGGTTCGCCGAGCACCATCGAATCGAGCCCGCTGGCGACGCGAAAAGCGTGCGAGACGGCGCGATCCTGCGGCAGCGTGTAAACGTACGGATGGAGCGACGCCGCAGGCACGCGATGGAAGCTTTCGAGCCAGCGCTCGACCGGCGTGGCTTCGGCGGCGCTGAAATAGACCTCGGTCCGGTTGCAGGTCGAAAGAATCGCCGCTTCCTCGACGCTCGGTTGCGCGATCAGGTCGCGCAACGCGACGCCCAGCGTGTCCGGCAGGAATGCGACCTGTTCGCGCACCTTGAGCGGTGCGGTCGCATGGTTGAGGCCGACGGCGTAGAGAGGCATCGTTAATCGATCGCAAGTGCCTGATATTTTATCGCAATACGACAGCGGCTGGCGAACGGATGCGAACTCAGAGCGAAAGTTCGGCAAGGCGCGCAAAAAAGGCGCGGACCTGCTCGGTGCCATCGAGCGAGGCTCCGAAGAACGACGACTCTGCCGGCGGCGACCGGCCGGCGGCGTGCTTGCGGCGAAAGCGGTCGGCGTAGCGCTGCCACGTCGCGTCGTAGTTGCCGCGGGAAGCGTGGACGAGTAGCAAGTCGCCCGCAACGCCGAGCTTGAATCCCGCCTGCGCGGCGCGATATGACCAGTCGACATCGGCCAGATGAAAGCCGTCGAACGTGGCGGCATCGAACGACACCGCGCGGAACGTTTCGCACTTGCCGGCCAGCAGGACACCGTCGAGAAGCGCGATGTCGCCGGCGACGGGACGAGGATCGAGCACGTCGACCTGCCAGGCGGCGCGGCCTTGCGCGCGGTGCGTAATCCAGCCGCGCAGGTGGGGATGTCCGCTCCAGCCCATCGCCGGACCGTCCATGCGGGTGCTGCCGGCGACGCCGACGACGTCGAATGCGCGCAGACGCTCGAACAGACGAGCCGCAAAATCGGGCGCCAATATGTCGACGTCGTCGTGCGAAAGGACGACGACGTCGGCGACGCTGCGCTTGACGGCCCAGTTGTACGCCTCGGCGAGCGAGCGCGCGTTGCGGATCGAAACGATCTCG
>JBDTXW010000263.1:0-3770 GCA_040005975.1 Betaproteobacteria bacterium
AGCGATGTCCAAAATCTACGTTCTTCACGAGAACGACGCCTGGGTCGAACCCCTGCGGGAAGCGTTCACCGAGCTTCGCCTGCCGTTCGAGGAATGGTTTCTGGACCAGGGGTTGCTGGACCTCGCCGCCGTCCCTCCGGCCGGCGTGTTCTACAACCGGATGAGCGCTTCGTCCCACACGCGCGGCCACCGTTACGCCGCCGAATATACTGCCGGTGTGCTGGCCTGGCTGGAGTCGCATCGGCGGCGGATCATCAACGACAGCCGTGCGCTGCAGCTCGAGATCAGCAAGATCGCGCAGTATGCGGCGCTCGCCCGGCATGGCATCCGCACGCCACGCACTTTCGCGGCCATCGGTCGCAGCCATCTGATCGCCGCGGCACGGCAAATGACCGGCCCTTTCATCAGCAAGCACAACCGCGCCGGCAAAGGCCTCGGCGTGCATCTGTTCCAGACGGCTGACGCGCTCGAGACTCACCTCGACGGCCCGGCCTTCGAAGATTCGGTCGACGGCATCACGCTGATCCAGGAATACATCCAGGCGCCCGAGCCCTTGATCACACGGGTCGAATTCGTCGGCGGCCGCTTCCTCTACGCGGTGCGGGTCGACACTTCGCAGGGCTTCGAGCTCTGCCCTGCCGACGTCTGCCAGGTCGGGGACGCCTTCTGCCCGATCGGCGACGATTCGGTCGCGGCGCGGATCCCGGAGGCGCCCGCGGCGCGCTTTCACATCATCGAAGGCTTCCGCCATCCGATCGTCGAGCGCTACGGGAGATTCATCGCCGATAATGGCATCGGCATCGCCGGCATCGAGTTCATTACCGACCGCGCCGGCGAAATCTACACTTACGACGTCAATACCAACACCAACTACAACAGCGATGCCGAGGCCTCAGCCGGAATCTACGGCATGCGCGCCATCGCATCGTATCTCGGGGGCGAGCTGCAGCGCCAGCGCACCGCGGGCGAATCGAGCGCGCTCGCCGCCGCCTGAACGGCGCCGGGGGACGGCACCGACCAGCGACCTCTGTTCGTCAGGCTTCGAACGACCAGGGTTTGAGTACTTTGTCCCTGCGCTCGACGGCAGCACGCGCGTCGATGATCAGCCGCTTAAGGTTCGCCGGATCCTTCAGATCCTGAACCAGACTTCCTTCGAACGTCGCGATGATCTCATTGTCCTCGTCGTAAACGCGGAATCCGAGCTGTCGATGATAATCCTGCAACTCCGCGACGACATGGTAGGGCGCAAACGCCTTGCGGACCTTGTCGAGAATTTCATCGCTGGTCAGCGTCATGCTCATGTGGTGCCTCCGAGGCGTGTGGAAAAAAGCGGGTCGAACCGCGCGTCCCAGAGCCGCACGCCGCCGGTGATGCCGGCGCGGTTGGAGACGATCGTCACGTCGCGCGGCAGCTGCAGCGCGAGATTGGCGGCGTTGCCACCCCCCAGATAAAGATGGTCGAAGTTGAGCAGCGTCCGGACGAACGTAATCACGCGGCTCGCCCTCCGATTCCATTTGGCCAAACCGATTTTCTTGAGCGCCGCCGCGCCGACATACTGGTCGTAAGTCTTGCTCTTCCACACCGGATGCTGGCCGAGCTCCAGATGCGGCGTCAGCTGCCCGTCCCGGTAAATCGCACTGCCCATGCCGGTGCCGAACGTCAGCACGCATTCGAGCCCCGATCCGATGATCACGCCCAGACCCTGCACTTCGGCATCGTTCAGCACGCGCGCGGACTTACCCAGGCGTTTTTCGAGTTCCGCCGCCAGCGGAAACGCGCGCCAGGCTTTCGTCCCCAGATTCGGCGCGGTGACGACGCATCCATTTCTGATCACGCCGGGGAACCCGGCGGAGATGCGATCGAACGGCGGCAGCGCGTTGACAATCGTCTGCAATAGCTCAAATACTGCCGCGGGCGGCGAAGGATGCGGCGTACAGGCGTCGACCCGATCGACGATTGCCTTGCCGTTGCGATCGAGCACCGATGCCTTGACATGCGTACCGCCGATGTCGATCGCCAGCGTATAGGGCGACCCGGCGCCCCCGTGCGGCGCGCGTCGCCTGGCGCGGCCCCGCTTGCCGGGTTTCGAGCCACGCTTCGAAACCACTGCCGATCGCTTGGCCATGCGCGGTCAAGCCTCCGGCGCCGGAGCACGCCAGCGCCCGAACGGCGCGATCAGCGTATCGGCCTGCGGGGGACCCCAGCTGCCGGCGTCATACGTCGCGACCGGGACGGCGTCGCCCAAGGCCGGCTCGACGACGCACCACGCTGCTTCGACCGCATCCTGGCGCCCAAACAGCGCCGTATCGCCACGCAAGGCATCGCCGATCAGCCGCTCGTAGGCGTCCATCGCTTCGTCCTGCTCGTTGCAGCAGTAGAGCTCGAGACCGCGGCCGACCAGCGCCGTGCCGGGCAGCTTGGATCGCACGCCGATAGCGATGGCGACCCGCTTCGGTCCGAGGCGGAACCGCACGTAATTCGAGCCCGGCGGCAGCGCCTCGTCGACGACGACTTGCGGCGGGCGCTTGAGCTCGACGACGACTTCGGTCGCCGTCACCGGCAGGCGCTTGCCGGCGCGAATCAGGAACGGCACGCCGGCCCAGCGCCAGGAATCGACGTGCAGGCGCAGCGCAGCGAAGGTCTCGACCCGCGAATCCTGCGCGACCCCGGGCTCGGCACGATATCCCCGGTACTGTCCGCGCACGATATCGCCCCCCTGGATCGGGCGCATCGCCCGCAGCAGCTTGACCTTCTCGTCGCGCTGCGCATCGCTGCGCGGACTGTACGGCGGCTCCATCGCCAGCAGCGCCGTCACCTGCAGCAGGTGGTTCTGCACGACGTCGCGCAGTGCGCCGACCGATTCGTAGAACTCGCCCCGCCCTTCGACGCCGAACTGCTCGGCCATCGTGATCTGCACGTTCGCGACGTAATTGCGATTCCAGACCGGCTCGAGAAACGCGTTGGCGAAGCGGAAATAGTAGAGGTTCTGGATCGCCTCCTTGCCCAGGTAGTGATCGATGCGGAAGATCGCCTGTTCGCCAAATACCCGATGCAATGTCCGGTTGAGCGACCGCGCTGTGGCGAGATCCCGGCCGAAGGGCTTTTCGACGACGACCCGCGCCTGCTCGGTGCCGCCCATGCGGCCGAGCGCGGCGACGACGACAGGGAAGGCATCGGGCGGGATCGCCAGGTAGTAGAGCGGGCGCGCGCACGAGCCGAGCGCACGACGCAGCGCGTCGTACGTCGCGGCGTCGCCGTAGTCGCCCTGGACATAGTCGAGCAAGGGCGCGAGTTTCGCGAACGCCGCTTCGTTCAGCACGCCCTGCTGTTGCACCCAGTCGTGCACCATCGTGCGGAGCTTCGCGGCGTCGCCCGGCGCGCGCGCGACGGCGATCACGGGGATATCGAGATGGCCGCGGCGCGCCATCGCGAGGAGCGCCGGATAGATCTTCTGGCGCGCGAGGTCGCCGGTACCGCCGAACAGCACCAGCGCGTCGGCACGTGCCGCGGCGCCCACCGGTTCGCGCAAGGCGAACTGCACCGGCGTGGCGGCGTCCAATTCAAGCATGCTCACCCTCGGTCAGACGGCGCGTGACACGGGTTGGTTCCGGCGCACGCCCGGCGTGTCGCCCCGCCGCCGGATCAGCTAGGACGCGGGGAAAATCATAAACGCTGCGCAACACCTGTACGAGCTTGGACAGAGCCTGTGGCTCGACAATCTGTCGCGCGAAATGCTGGACAAGGGCACGCTCGGCAGGTACATCCGGGAG
>JBDTXW010000264.1:0-3733 GCA_040005975.1 Betaproteobacteria bacterium
CGGCTTCGCCGCCGAGATACAGCAGCGACATCAGCAGGCTCGCGAAGACGATGCCAAGCGCATGCAGGCGGCCGACGAACGCGACGATGATCGCGGCGAAGCCGTACCCCGGCGACATCGACGGCAGCAGCTGTCCGACCGGGCCGGCGGCCTCGCCGACGCCGGCAATGCCTGCGGCTGCGCCACCGACCAGCATGCCGATCCACACGGTGCGCGTGGCGGAAATACCTGCGTAGCGCGCCGCGCGCGGGGCCAGCCCGGCGACGCGCATGCGGAATCCGCCGAGCGTCCGGTCGGTGAACACCCAGCTTGCGGCGATGGCTGCCATCGCGAGCAGGAAGCCGACGTTGAGCCGCGTGCCGGACAGCAACAGCGGCAGCAGCGCGTCATCGGCGAACAACCTCGACTGCGGAAAATTGAAGCCTTCGGGATCGCGCCACGGTCCCTGCACGAGGTAGGACAGCGTCAGCGTGGCGATGTAGACGAGCATCAGGCTGGTGAGGATTTCATTGGCGTTGCAGCGGGTGCGCAGCCATGCCGGGATCGCAGCCCAGGCGATGCCGCCGGCGGCGCCCGCGATGATCATCAGCGGCAGCAGCACCGCGCTGTCAAGCTGCGGCAGCCACAGTGCGACGCCGCCGCCGCATATCGCGCCTATCGTCAGCTGGCCCTCGGCACCGATGTTCCACACATTGGCGCGGTAGCCGATCGCAAGACCGACGGCGCACAGCATCAGCGGCGACGCCTTGAGCAGGAGCTCGCCCACGCCATAGCGGGTCGCGACGGGTTCGATGAAGAACAGGAAGAACGCGTCGAACGGATTCTTGCCCAGCAGCGAAAAGAGGATGAACCCGGCGACAAATGTTGCCGCCGCGGCGAGCAGCGGCGACGTCCAGGCCATCAGGCGCGACGGCTCCGGCCGCGCCTCCAGCGCGATCAGCATCATTGCGCGGATGTCGCCGGGGAGGATAGACGCTCCGGAGCGATCAACGATTCGCCCATCAGTAGGCCGAGTTCCTCGGCGTTGGTCTCCCGCACCGCCTTGACCGGCGACAGTCGCCCCTGAGTCATTACGCCAACCTTGTCGCAAACCTCGAACAGCTCGTCGAGCTCCTCGGAAACAAGAAGCACAGCGACGCCTGCGTCGCGCAGGTCGATCAGCGCCTGTCGGATCTGCGCCGAGGCGCCGACGTCCACACCCCAGGTCGGCTGCGCGGCGATCATCACGCGCGGCCGCTGCAGAATTTCGCGTCCGACGATGAATTTCTGCAGATTGCCGCCGGACAGGCTGCGCGCCGTCGCATCGGGACCGGCTGTCTTGACGTCGAATCTCGCGATCGTCGCCCGGGCAAATGCGCGCACCGCACGCTGCCGTACCCAGCCGTGCCGCGTCACGAGCCGCTGCCCGTACGCCGTCAGCAGCGCGTTGTCGGCGAGCGACATCTCCGGCACGGCGCCGTGGCCGTCGCGCTCCTCGGGGACATAGCAAAGTCCCAGCGCGCGGCGCGCTGCCGCGTCGAGCCGGCCGGCCGGCACTCCGTTCAGGACGACCGCATCCGCCGCATCGGCGAGGTGCTCGCCCGCCAGCGCGGCAACCAGCGCCTTCTGGCCATTGCCGGCGATGCCGGCGATGCCGACGATTTCGCCGCCGCAGACGCGAAGCTCGATGCCGGCGAGATCGGTGCCGAACGGGTCGTCGGAGGCGAGCGAAAGGTCGTGAATTTCGAGCACGCCGGCGCCGCGCGCGGTCGCGGCGCGGTGCTGGGGATGAGGAAGATCGCGGCCGATCATCAGGCGAGCGAGCTCGGCGCTGCTCTTGCGCCGCGGATCGCAATTGCCGGTAACCCTTCCGGCGCGCAGGATCGTCGCCCGGTCGCACAGCGCGCGGATTTCGTCGAGCTTATGGCTGATATAGAGGATCGAACAGCCTTCGGCGGCGAGCCGCCGAAGGGTCGCGAAGAGCTTGGGGATCGCTGCCGGCGTCAGCACCGACGTCGGCTCATCCATGATCAGCAGCTCGGGCGATTGCAGCAGGCAGCGCACGATCTCGACCCTTTGCCGCTCGCCGACCGACAGCGTGTGTACGCGCCGCCGCGGATCGAGCGGCAGACCGTACCGCGTCGACGTCTCGCGAATCCGCGCATCGAGTTCGCGTCCGCCGCGGCCTTCGTCGAGCGCCAGTGCGATGTTTTCGGCAACGGTCAGCGTGTCGAACAGCGAGAACTGCTGGAACACCATGCCGATGCCGAGGGCGCGCGCCTGCGCCGGACTGCCGATGACGACCGCTTCGCCGTTCCATCGGATCGTGCCGGCATCGGGCCGAACGATGCCATAGACGATCTTGACCAGCGTCGATTTGCCGGCGCCATTTTCACCGAGCACCGCGTGGATCTCACCCGGCATCACGGTGAGATCGATGGCGTCGTTGGCGACGACCGCCGGGAAATGCTTGGTGATGCCGGAAAGCTGCAGGCGAGGTGCCGGCGCCGCGTCCATCGTCGTCAGCGGCGCCGGTCCGCAATCGTGCCGGTGCGCGGACGATCCGCGCACCGCGTGCCGCGGCGCCGAAGCCCGATGGCCAGGCGCCGCCGTTCTTTCACCGCTTGCCGGCGGGACGTGCGATGTCGGCGAGCAGCTTGTTAGCGCCCTTGCTGCGCGCGCTGCCGCGAATCACGATGTCCGGCGCGTGCAGCCCCTTCTTGCCGTAATACGCTTCGTTCCAGTCGTCGGAAACCGCGACGACGGTACCGTCCAGGTTGATGCCGCCATAGATGCCTTTCGAGTGGCTGTAAGTGACCAGATCGGTGATGACGTCGGCCTTGGCGCCCGCGCCGACCGGCCCCGCCGCGACGCTTGCGTCCGGCCCCATCTTGAACGAGTTGGACAGCAGCGAATTAAGGCCCTTGTCGGTCATGACCAGCGTAATCATTTCCGATACTGAGATGCCCGCCTGGAAGCCGACGCTGGCCGTGGCGAGCGTGTAGAACGCCGGGCCGGTCCACTTGCCGGTCTTGGCATTGCGCACGACCAGCACGGCCCGCCCACCCGAGCCGCCGAAAATGAAGCCGGCCTTGGCCACTTCCGGTGCGATCAGTATTGCTTTCGCCCGGCGGATGTTGTCGTGCAGCCAGGCCATTTGCGTATCGTTCATGAAATTGGTGAACGTCCGGTCGGCCGCGTCGACCAGCGCCTGCGGTGTCGGCTTGGCACGGGTGGTCGTGGCCGGCCCCTTGCCGGTCTGATCGGATTGCGCGAGTGCCGCCGTGCCTGCGACGGCCAGCAACATCGATGCGAGTGCATGGACTGCGATGAGCGATATTCTGTGCTTCGGCATGGCGTCCTCCCTTAGGATGCGACGAGGTGCATCGGGCCTGCCCGCGCATTATATTCCGCCTCGCCCACGCGTGGCGTTTGCGGCCGATGCTATAGTGGCGGCTCGCAACCTGTCCCGGCGGAGAGGGGATGTCGCTCGACGCGGTGCTGCTCTCGCGGCTGCAATTCTTCTGGGTCATTGCGCTGCACATCCTGCTGCCCGCATTTACCGTCGGGCTGGCCGCATACATCGCGGTGCTCGAGGGCCTGCACCTTACGACGGGGCGCCCGATCTATCTGCGCCTGTCCAGATTCTGGCTCAAGGTCTTCGCGGTGTCATTCGGCATGGGTGTCGTGTCCGGCATCGTCATGCCGTTCCAGTTCGGCACCAACTGGAGCCGCTTTTCCGACGCGACCGCCG
>JBDTXW010000265.1:0-3728 GCA_040005975.1 Betaproteobacteria bacterium
ACGACACGACGCCACGTTATGACGAAACAGCCGCCAAACTGGCATGGGCGCGCACCCTCGAATGGTTCAACAAATACCTGCGGTAACACCTGATCAAACGGAGGCGATAAGCATCAGCGGCAATTCTCGGTGATCGCGACAATAGTCCAAGGCCAGCGTTAGCCCTTGTGATCTAGAACACATTTACCCTTTAATCTAACACCTAAAAGTTAATATGGCGCGGGGTGATAACATAGCTTACAAACCATAATCAGAAGCTAATAACTCTCTAGGAGGGTCGCGGGTTACTAAAGGTGTGTTATGTCCACAACTCAATCTGAACCCCCCAGTTCGGAACTCTTACTCACCTCATCCGATATCTACCGCGCCGCCGCTGAAGGCGTACTACCACAAGGCGATGCAGAGCGCCTTGTGCAGTGGGGTCATGAACAGCGCTTTGATGAGTCCGCCTTTTGTCATTAATGTTGATTGCTCGCCGGTTAGGGCAAAGAAGATTAAGTGAATCCAATAGATCATTGATCGCAATAGTAGCAATCATGAGGAGGACCACGAATATGCGGCTGCACAAATATCTCGGTTTGTTATTAGCTATGGCGCTGCCTTTCGCAGCCTCCGGGCAAGCGGCTCAGACCGGGGACTTGGATGTCCTTATTAAAGGCGGCACAGTTTATGACGGCAGCGGGCGCGCTCCCAGACGAGTAGACGTCGGAATCAAAGAGGATCGCATCGTGGCCATCGGCAATCTGGGAGGAGCCCGCGCGCGCACCGTCGTGAACGCGCGTGGTCTCGCAGTCGCGCCCGGATTCATCAATATGTTGTCGTGGTCGACAGACTCTCTGATCGCTGACGGTCGCTCGCAGGGCGAGATCAGGCAGGGTGTAACCACGCAAATCATGGGCGAAGGTTGGTCTATGGGCCCCCTCAATGAGCAGATGAAGAAGCAGGTGGTCGCCGAACAGGACGACATCAAGTTCGACGTAGAGTGGACCACCCTTGCGGAGTACCTGAAGTATCTGGAAAAGCGCGGCGTCTCGCAGAACGTCGCTTCCTACGTTGGTGCGACGACCGTTCGGCAATACGTCCTCGGCGAACGCGACGTGCAGCCTACACCAGCGCAGCTTCAGCAGATGCGCGAACTTGTACGTCAGGCGATGGAAGAGGGCGCGCTCGGCGTTGGCTCCTCCCTAATATATGCGCCAGCGTTTTATGCCCGGACGGAAGAGCTTATAGAGATGTGTAAGGTCGCCGCCCGTTACCAGGGCAAGTACATCTCTCACCTGCGCAGCGAAGGGAATGAGTGGGTCAAAGCAGTGGAAGAGCTGATTCGCATCAGCCGCGAGGCCGGGCTTCCGGCCGAGATCTATCACATCAAAGCCGCCGGCCGGCAGAATTGGAACAAGGTGGACAGCGTGCTCGCGCTCATAAATGCGGCGCGCCGGAGCGGATTAAAGATCACCGCCGACATGTACATGTACCCGGCGGGCGCTACCGGACTCAACGCCAGCCTGCCGCCCTGGACCATGGACGGTGGCTACGAAGCGCTCTTCAAACGCCTCGAAGATCCAGCCATGCGCCAAAAAATAGCGGCCGAGGTGCGCACTCCAAGCGACCAATGGGAAAACCTCTACCTGGCTGCCGGCTCTGCAGACCGCGTTCTTCTCGTCGGCTTTAAGTCGGAGAAGTTGAAACCACTCACCGGCAAGACGCTTGCCGAGGTGGCGCAGATGCGCGGGAAAGACGTGGTGGAAACGATAATGGATTTAATACTTGAAGACCGTTCGCGTGTCGGCACTGTTTACTTCCTGATGTCTGAGGAAAACATCAAGAAGGAATTACGCCAACCGTGGGTTTCACTTGGTTCTGACGCTTCATCGATGGCGCCCGAAGGAGTTTTCCTAAAGTCGTCCACGCACCCGCGTGCCTACGGCAACTTCGCGCGTCTCTTAGGTAAGTACGTGCGCGAGGAGAAGGTCATCACGCTCACTGACGCAGTGCGGCGGCTGACTGGTCTGCCTGCCACGAACCTCGGCTTAGATCGACGAGGCTTCCTTCGCAAAGGAATGTTTGCTGACGTGGTCGTGTTCGACCCGGCAACGATTGCGGACCGTGCCACCTTTGAAAAACCGCACCAGTATGCGGTCGGCATGAAGCACGTCTTCGTCAACGGCGTGCAGGTACTCAAGGATGGTGAACACACCGGAGCAAAACCAGGCCGCGCACTTTGGGGTCCCGGCAGAATCAAATAGGCCTAAGGAACGTCTAAATAAGTTGTAAGTGAGGAAAACATGTCGCTTCGCGCAACTCTTGTGCCCTCTGTGCCTCGTTTGTAAATCACCACAGAGACAATTAGAGACACAAAGCTTACACACAGAAAGTTACACTTCCAGTCCCGCCCATTTTGGACCACCCGATCATACTCCATGGACCACGCAGTCAAGTTGTCAACTTCGATTTAATAGCCTGTAGAAATTAATAAGCGTATGCTGCGGTTATTAAAAATATCGGGCAAAGAGGGAGCAACCAGGGGATTTTCTCTGAGCAGATCCATGCTTTTCGATCGCTCAGCTAATCGTGGCCCAAAGCCCTGATTCCACAGCATCTGACGTTCCGCTTTGGCACGTTACGTTCACTCGCTCAGGGCACCAACCGAAAGATTCCACTACGACCCAAAAGGACAACACCCCATGAACCCAAACCAGTGCTACTCAACAAGGTGGCGAAGACGCGCGTGACGTCGGTGTGCCCGGAGAGCCCACTGGTACATCAACAAGGGACGGTTTCAATCGCCGTCGCTTTTGCGGGGCTGCAGCGGCAACCGTTGCGCCGATCCTTGCACGTTTTTTTTCGATTTTAATAGGAGGTTCAAAGCTATGACTGAAGGTATGACTGGAGTTGCACCAAAGGCGGTCAGCGACAAGACCGCGCTTCGTCCGTTTCCCAAGCAGGAGGTTCCGGAAGCTGAACTTACCGAATTGCGCAGACGCGTCAACGCGACCAGGTGGCCTGACCGGGAAATCGTCAGCGACGCATCGCAAGGCGTACAGCTCGCGACGATGCAGAAACTCGCGCACTATTGGGCGACTGAATACGATTGGCGCAAGTGCGAGGCGAGGCTGAACGCCTTGCCGCAATTCGTCACCGAGATCGATGGGCTCGACATACACTTTATTCACGTTCGTTCGAAACATGACGATGCGTTGCCGCTCATCGTCACGCACGGCTGGCCTGGCTCTGTCGTCGAGCAGCTCAAGATTGTCGATCCACTCACCAATCCCACAGCACATGGCGCGAGCGCATCGGACGCTTTCCACCTGGTGATTCCGTCGATACCAGGCTACGGGTATTCAGGTAAGCCGACCACCACAGGCTGGGACCCCGCGCACATCGCGCGAGCATGGGTCGCGCTCATGAAGCGTCTTGGCTACACGAAATTCGTGGCGCAAGGCGGCGATTGGGGTGCGGTCATCACCGAACAAATGGGTGTGCAGGCGGCTCCGGAATTGCTCGGCATTCACACCAATATGCCTGGCGCGGTTCCGGCGGAAATTGACAAGGCGGCATTCACCGGTGCGCCAATGCCGGACGGTCTCTCACCCGAAGAGAAACTCGCGTTCGAGCGGCTGACATTCGTCTACAGCAAAGGCATCGCCTACGGCTACCAGATGGGGTTGCGCCCGCAGACGTTGTACGGAATTGCGGATTCCCCCGTCGGCCTGGCCGCCTATTTT
>JBDTXW010000266.1:0-3727 GCA_040005975.1 Betaproteobacteria bacterium
CTGGGCTACGTCGTCGACGGCGGCTCGCGCGACACCGACCTCGTGCTGGCGCAGGGCTTTCCGGTCTTCTGCGCGTTCCTGACCCCGGCCGACGTCGTCGAGCGCTGGATGGCGGACCGTTATGGCGAGGCCGTGGTCATCGGGGAGGTGACGATCGCAACCGGAGACTATTTGCTCGGCGATCGCGACGGCGTCGTCATCGTGCCGCGCGCGCTGGCCGAAAAGGCGGTCGCGGGCGCTGAAGCCGTCGTCGCGACCGAGAGCGAGATGCGCCGTGCGCTGATCGGCGGCATGGATCCGGTCGAGGCCTACCACAAGTATGGGAAGTTCTAAGGCGCGCGCCGCGCTGGCCCACACGACAGCGCGCAGACACTGACACTGCATGCCAGGCGTCCACGATTTCGCGCTGTTCGTCGCCTCCGGCGTCCTGCTCAATCTGACGCCGGGCGCCGACACGCTCTATATCGTCGCGCGCGCCACGACCCTGGGGCGGAAAGCCGGCGCGGTCGCCGCGCTGGGTATCGCCGCCGGCTGCTGCGTGCACATCGTGGCTGCGGGACTGGGCCTGTCGGCGCTGCTGGCGACCTCTGCCGCGGCGTTCACCGCGGTCAAGCTGGCGGGCGCCGCTTATCTGATCTACATGGGGATTGCATTGTGGCGTACGGGGCCGCGCTCGCCGCGCCCTGCTGCTGCGCCATTGCCGCCGGCGTCGCTATCGCGCGTCTTCGTGCAAGGCACGCTGACCAATGTCCTTAACCCGAAGGTCGCGTTGTTCTTCCTGGCCTTCCTGCCGCAGTTTATCGATCCTTCCGGGACGCAGAGGCTGGCCGCGTTCCTGCTGCTCGGCACGGTATTCAATACGACCGGCCTGGTGTGGAACCTGTTCGTCGCCTGGTCGTCCGCCGGCATCGGCCGGCGCTTGAGCGGCCTTCCCGGCCGCATGCATGCGCTGCATCGAATCGCCGGTGTCGTGTTCGTAGCCCTCGGCGTCAAGCTGGCGCTTACGGTGCGCGAGTCGGCCTAGACCCATTTTTCGAAACGGAACGGCGTCAGGCTCGCCGGTCGTGATCACGCATCAAGCCGGCGGTGTCTCGCCTTCGACCGGAGGCGTCGCACCCTCCGCGGCGGCTTCCGCTTCGGTCTTTTCAAGTTTGCGCTTGCGTTTTTCTTCCTGTTTCTTTTTCTTCTCCAATTCCTTTTGCCGCTTCTGATACTGGTAGTTGGGTTTTGCCAAGGGTGAGCCTCCCGTAGGATCGCGTTACGGCGAATTCGACTGCCGCGTCGCCCGGAGATATTCCGCTGCGACGCCGACGCCGCGTCTGCCTCCATTGTAGGGGCAATCGGCCCGTTCGCGCGAACAATACCGGCGCAATGCGCGCGCGGCGAGCGCGCTCCCGCGCTAGTGGCTGGGTCGGCCCACCTTGGAGCCCGACTTGCCGACCAGAAAGTCGAGGTCGACGCCCTGGTTGGCCTGCTGCACGGTCTCGCAGTAGAGCTTTACCCAGCCGCGCTCGGCGTGAGGCGGCGGCGCTTTCCATTTCGCCTTGCGCCGCGCGAGCTCGGCGGCGGAAACTTCCAGGTGAATGCGGCGCTTCGCCACGTCGAGCTCGATCAGGTCGCCATTCTCGACCAGCGCCAGCGGACCGCCCGCAGCGGCTTCGGGCGCGGTGTGCAGCACGACCGTTCCATACGCCGTGCCCGACATGCGCGCGTCGGAGATCCGCACCATGTCGGTCACGCCTTTTTTCAGGAGCTTCGCCGGCAGCGCGAAGTTGCCAACCTCGGGGAATCCCGGATAGCCTTTGGGTCCGCAATTCTTGAGCACCAGGATGTCGGTCGGCTCGACGTCCAGCTTCGGATCGTCGATGCGCTTATGCAGATCGTCGATGTCTTCGAAAACGACCGCGCGTCCCCGATGCCTCATCAGCTTCGGTGTGGCGGCCGACGGTTTCAACACCGCGCCGTCGGGGGCGAGATTGCCCTTGAGCACCACGATACCGCCTTGCGGCTTGAACGGCTTCGCGAGCGGCGTGATGACCTGCTCGTTGTAATTGATGGCGCCCTTGACGTTGGCCCATAGCGTGCGACCGTTCACCGTCAGCGCCTTCTTGTGAATGAACTTTCCGATTTCGCGGACGACCACCGGCAGTCCACCTGCGTCGAAGAAATCCTCCATCAGGTATCGGCCCGACGGCATCAGGTCGACCAGGCAGGGCATGTCGCGCCCTAGGCGGTCCCAGTCGTCGAGCGAGAGCTTCACGCCGATGCGGCCGGCGACCGCCAGCAGATGCACGACGGCGTTGGTCGATCCCCCGATCGCGCCGTTGACCATGATGGCGTTCTCGAACGCATCCTTGGTGAGGATCTTCGACATGCGCAGATCTTCGCGCACCATGTCGACGATGCGCCGGCCCGCCATTCGTGCGAGCACGCGCCGCCGTGAGTCCGCCGCGGGAATCGCCGCGTTGGTCGGCAGCCCCATCCCCAGCGCCTCGACCATTGAGGCCATCGTCGACGCAGTCCCCATGGTGTTGCAATGGCCAACGGAGCGCGAGTTACATGCTTCGGCCTCGACCATGTCCGCTTCGGTCATCGTCCCCATCTTCAGACGCTCGGTGAATATCCAGGTGTGCGTCCCCGAGCCTATGCTCTCGCCTCGAAATCTGCCGTTCAGCATCGGCCCGCCGGACACCCCGATGGTCGGCAAATCACACGACGCGGCTCCCATCAATAGCGCAGGCGTCGTCTTGTCGCAGCCCATCAGCAAGACCACGCCATCGAACGGGTTGGCGCGGATCGATTCCTCGACGTCCATCGCGACCTGGTTGCGGAACAGCATCGTCGTCGGCCGCATCATCGTTTCGCCGAGGCTCATCACCGGGAATTCAATCGGGAATCCTCCGGCGTCGAGCACGCCGGAGCGAACGTGCTCGGCCAGCTCGCGGAAGTGCGCGTTGCAGGGCGTCGCCTGCGACCAGGTGTTGCAGATGCCGATCACTGGTCGGCCGTCGAACTGGTCGTGTGGAATCCCCTGGTTCTTCATCCACGATCGATGGACGAACGCGTCGCGGTCGTGGCGGCCGAACCACGTGGTGGAGCGCAGCGGTGGTGTTGCTTTGCGAGCCTTCTTTGCCATGCTGTCGTCGTCCTGTCGGTCGTTCGCGAATGCGTTGCGGCGGCGCGCACCGGGCGGCGCTGCGGGGAGAGCCGGCGTCAGTTATGCGGCGAGCCGCTGTCCGGTTGCCTGATCGAATACATGCACCATCGCCGGATCGACTCTAAGGCCGATGCGGTCGCCCGGACTGACCTGCGGCCGCCCATGGGTAACCAGCACGATCTGTGATTCGCCCGCCTGCACCAGAAGCTCGGTCTCGGCGCCCGTCGGCTCGACGACGGTGATCTCCGCGGGCACCGCGTCGGCGACACTCCCTTCGGCGAGCGACAGATGCTCGGGGCGGATACCGTAGGCGACCGCCTGTCCGTCGGCGCCCGCCATCGAGCGAAGCGGCCAGTGCAGGCCGCCATCGGCCTCGACGAATGCACCGTTGCCGCCGCGCCGCAGCTTGCCGTTGACGATGTTCATCGACGGCGAGCCGATGAACTGCGCGACGAAGAGGTTGTCCGGCCGGTCGTAGAGGTCGAGCGGTGTTCCGATCTGCTCGATACGGCCGTCGTGCATCACCACGATGCGGTCGGCCATCGTCATCGCCTCGACCTGGTCGTGCGT
>JBDTXW010000267.1:0-3722 GCA_040005975.1 Betaproteobacteria bacterium
GCGGGGGATTGATCGACCTGTTTCCGATGGGCAGTCCCCTGCCCTACCGCATCGACCTGTTCGACAACCAGATCGAATCGATCCGCACGTTCGACGTCGACACCCAGCGCACCGTCTATCCCGTGCCGAGCGTTCGACTGCTTCCGGCGCGCGAGTTTCCGCAGGACGAGGCCGGGCGCACGCGCTTTCGCGGGCGCTTCCGCGAAGTGTTCGAAGGCGACCCGTCGAAGTCGCCGCTGTACAAGGATGTATCCAACGGCATCATGCCGGCCGGCATCGAGTATTACCTGCCGTTGTTTTTCGAGGCGACCGCGACGCTGGCCGAGTACCTGCCGCCGGAGGCTCTGGTCTGCCTGCACGGCGACGTGCCGGCGGCGATCCGGCGCTTTTGGGAAGACACCGACGCGCGCTATCGGCTGCTGCGCGGCGATCGCGCGCGTCCGCTTCTCGCGCCGCACGAACTGTTCGTGCCCGAGGACGAGTTCCATCGCATGCTCAAGCCGTTTGCCCGCTTCGAGCTCGCTTCCGATGTCTCAGCAGCATCGGGCGAAGGCGCATCGCAGGCATTGCGCCGGGGACCGGCCACGCAGGCGCTGCCCGCGGTCCAGGTCGATCGCCGCGCCGACGACCCGCTGCGCGCACTCAAACGCCATGTGACCGCCACCCGCGAACGCGTGCTGATCGCGGCGGAGAGCCTCGGCCGGCGCGAAACGATGCAGCAGTATTTCGCCGAGTACGGATTCAAGCCGGCGCTGGTCGCCGACTGGGCCGAATTCATCACCGGCGACGCGAGCCCCGCGCTGGTCGCAAGCCCGCTTCATGCCGGCTTCGTCTGGCCCGAGGCGAACATAGCGCTGATCACGGAGGCCGAGCTCTACGCGGGTGTCGTTCGGCGGCCGGGCAAGCGCGATGCGCGCCGCAGCAATGTCGATGCGATGCTGCGCGACATGTCCGAGGTGCGGATCGGCGACCCCGTCGTGCACGAGCAGCATGGCATCGGCCGCTACCTCGGATTGACGACGCTCGACCTGGGAGATGGTCCGAACGAATTTCTGCATCTGCTCTACTCCAACGACGCCAAGCTTTACGTGCCGGTGTCGAGCCTGCACCTGATCAGCCGCTACAGCGGCGCCGCACCCGATGCGGCTCCGCTGCACGAACTCGGCAGCGGGCAATGGGACAAGGCGAAGAAAAAGGCCGCGCAACGCGCCCACGACACCGCGGCCGAGCTCCTGAATCTCTACGCACAGCGCGCGGCGCGGCAGGGGCACGCGTTCAAATACGATCTGCACGAATACGAAGCGTTCGCCGCGGGCTTCGGCTTCGAGGAGACGCCCGATCAGGCGGCAGCGATCGAGGCGGTGATCCGCGATCTTACTTCGGGCAAGCCGATGGACCGGCTGGTTTGCGGCGACGTCGGCTTCGGCAAGACCGAGGTGGCGCTGCGCGCGGCGTTCGTCGCGGTGGCGGACGGCAAGCAGGTTGCGGTACTGGTGCCGACCACGCTGCTGGTCGAGCAGCATTTCCAGACGTTCTCCGACCGCTTTTCCGACTTGCCGGTAAAGCTCGCCGAATTGTCGCGCTTTCGCTCGGCAGCCGAGATGAAGGTCGTGCTCGAAGGACTCGCGAGTGGACGCATCGACCTGGTCATCGGCACGCACAAGCTGATCCAGCGCGACGTCAAGTTCAAGCGCCTCGGCCTGGTCGTGATCGATGAGGAGCATCGGTTCGGCGTGCGCCAGAAGGAGCAGCTCAAGCGTCTGCGCGCGGAGGTCGACGTGCTGACGCTGACCGCGACGCCGATCCCGCGCACGCTGGCGATGTCGCTCGAGGGGTTGCGCGACTTTTCGGTGATCGCCACAGCACCCGAGCGGCGCCTCGCGATCAAGACGTTCGTGTCGCAATACTCGCCCGGCATCGTGCGCGAAGCCTGCTTGCGAGAGCTCAAACGCGGCGGACAGATCTACTTCCTGCACAACGAGATCGATACGATCGCGACGACGGGACAGAAGCTCGAGGCGCTGATGCCGGAGGCCCGCATCGCGATCGCGCACGGCCAGATGCCCGAGCGCGATCTGGAGCGCGTGATGCGTGACTTCTACCAGCAGCGGTCCAACCTTCTGCTCTGCTCGACGATCATCGAGACCGGCATCGACGTACCGACCGCCAATACGATCATCATTCATCGCGCCGACAAGTTCGGCCTGGCGCAACTGCATCAGCTGCGCGGCCGGGTCGGACGCTCGCACCATCAGGCGTACGCCTACCTGCTGACGCCGCGCGAGGAAGCGCTTTCGGTGCAGGCGAAGAAGCGGCTCGAGGCGATCCAGCTGATGGAGGACCTGGGTTCCGGTTTCTATCTGGCGATGCACGACCTGGAAATCCGCGGCGCGGGAGAGGTCCTCGGCGACGAGCAGTCGGGAGAGATGCAGCAGATCGGCTTTCAGCTCTACGCCGAAATGCTCAAGGCAGCAGTCAATTCGCTGCGGTCCGGCCGCGAGCCGACTCTCAACGACCCGATGGCGGTCACCACCGAGATCAATCTGCATGTTCCGGCGCTGCTGCCGGAGACCTACTGCAACGACGTGCACGAGCGACTGGTGCTCTACAAGCGGCTGGCCAACTGCGACACCGCGGCCGAGCTCACGTCGATGCAGGAGGAGCTGATCGATCGCTTCGGCCTGCCGCCCGAGCCGGCGCAGGCGCTGCTCTATTGCCATCGACTGCGCCTGCTGGCGAAGCCGCTCGGCGTCGTCAAGGTCGACGCCGGTCCCGATCGCTCGCAGGTCCAGTTCGGGCCGCGGCCGCCGTTCGACGCTGGCAAGCTCATCGCGCTGATCCAGCAGGACGGCCGCTACCGCTTTGCCGGCCAGGATCGCGTGCGGATCGAGCGGGGCGCGCCCTTGGTCGAGGACCGGGTCGGGCTGATCGAGGAATTTCTGGGCCGGCTGCGCTGAACACTGCACGGACGCTGCCGCCAGCTCGGGCGTAAACGCCAATCACAACGGTGCCCATCGGCCGGCATTGCAACCTGAAGGAGCGAACCAGCATGACCGTCAAAATCGAAAGGAGCGGGCCCGTCTGGACCGTTATTCACAACCGCCCCGAGGCCCGCAACGCCATGGATCCGGAAAGCGCCGATGCGCTGACCCGGGCTTTTCTCGAGTTTGATGCGAATAAAGAGGCGCGCGTCGCCGTGTTGTATGGCGAAGGCGGCGCCTTCTGTGCCGGCTGGGACTTGAAGTACGTCAGCACGCTCGATAAGAGCTATCCGCTTGGGGAGCTTGATATTCCTCCTGCACAAGCTCGTGGCAACGGCGGCGAGATTCCCCGTGGTCCCCTGGGACCGTCCCGGCTCGAACTGGATAAGCCCGTCATCGCGGCCGTAGCAGGCCCTGCGGTGGCGGGCGGGATGGAGCTGGCGCTCTGGTGTGATTTCAGAGTGATGCAGCAAGACGCCTATTTTGGCGTCTACTGTCGGCGCTGGGGCGTACCCTTGATCGATGGCGGAACGGTGCGCCTGCCGCGCATCGTGGGCCAGGGCCGGGCGCTCGAGATCATTCTGACCGGACGCAAGGTCCCGGCCGAGGAATGTCTCAGAATCGGGCTCTGCGAATATCTCGTGCCGAACGGCGAAGTGCGCGCAAAGGCAGAAGAACTGGCCCACGACATTGCATCCTTTCCGCCCGTATGCGTCCGGGCGGACCGGCGCTCCGCAATCA
>JBDTXW010000268.1:0-3716 GCA_040005975.1 Betaproteobacteria bacterium
CGACGGCCCAGACAAGGGCCGCCCGCATATTGTCCTGCTCGACTTGAAGTCGGCGGTAGCGCGCCTCCTGCGGCGCATCGCCTTGCGCGCGTTCCGTCGCTTCGGCCAGATTGGCGAACAGGGCGGCATGGCGGCGGGAGAGATCCTCGGTCTCGGCTTGCGCCTCGGCCTGCTCGGTCGCGAACTCACGGATGACATCGAGCATCCGAAACCGCGGCTGCTCCCCGTTTGTTTCGTCGATCGCGACCAGATTGCTGTCGACGAGCGTCGCCATCTCCTCGACCAGCCCACGGGCGCCGGCGTCGAAGATCGATTCGGCGGCCGCGAGCGTCCAGCCGCCCGCGAACACAGAGAGGGTTCTGAACAACCGCTGAATCGGAGGCGGAAGCAGCTCGTGGCTCCAGGCGATCGCGTTGCGCATCGTCTGGTGCCGAGGCGGGACATCTCGGGGGCCACCCACGAGGACGTCCAGGCGGTGATCGAGCGCCGCCTGAAGCGCAGCGAGCGGCATATGTCGGACTCGTACCGCGGCGAGCTCGATCGCCAGCGGGAGCCCGTCGAGCCGGCGGCAGATCTGAACGACCATCGCTGCTGATGCGGAATCGAGGGCGAGCCCCGGCTTCACCGCGCGCGCCCGCTCCAGGAAGAGCGCCGTGGCCGAGTACCTCGCGAGGTCGGCGACGTCGGCGGCGTGCTCGGGCACCGCAAGGGCCGCGAGCGGGATCTCGTGCTCGCCTCGAATTCTGAGCGCGGCTCGGCTGGTGACTAGGAATGCGAGGCGGGGGCATGCGACAGCGAGATCGGCAATGAACGCGGCTGCTGCCAGGAGATGCTCGAAGGTATCGAGCACGAGGAGCATCTCGCGCTCGCGTAGCAAGTCTCGGAGGGCCTCCTCCATCGGCTTTCGCACCGACGCCAGACCAAGCTGACGAGCGACGAGCGAGGGTACGAGCGAAGGGTCACCCGTGACAGCCAGGGATACGAAATGAGCTCCATCGGCGAACGACCTGGCGAGTTCCGTGGCCGCCTCGAGAGCCAGCCGCGTCTTGCCGATCCCGCCCGGCCCAACGACTGTCACGACACGGACTTCTCCGGATCGCAGCGCGGCGACGACTGCTGCGAGCTCGGCGTCTCGTCCGATGAGCCTGGTGAGCGGTGCCGGAACATTGGGGGCGAAGGGCGCCGCGGAGATCGTGGTGCGGCGCGCGGCGCGCTCGAACGCCTCGCGCTGCCGCCCGTCCAGCTGGAGTGCATCTGCGAGCCGGCGTGCAGTGTGGCGGTAGACGCGGGACCGTAGCCCCCGCTCGATGTCGCTGACCGTCCGCGCGCTGATTGCGGCGCGCTCGGCGAGGTCCTCCTGGGTCAGCCCCGAGTCGACGCGGTACCGTCGAAGGAGGTCCCCGAACGCGTCAGCAGGTTGACGATTGACGAAATCCATCATGACCCCGCGCAACTCGGTGACCGACTCGGTGGATGTTTCATGGACCCGGCAATGGCTGCCCCCCACACTCGGGGGCGATCGAAAGCCTAGTTCAATGATCAAGGAAGAGGTATCGGACATGCCGATGTTCCTGACGCAATTCAGCTACACCCCCGAAACCTGGGCGCGACTGCGCGAGCGACCGGAGGATCGGACCGATTACGTTCGGGCGTCGATCGAGGCGGTGGGCGGGAAGCTTCACGGGCTGTGGTACGCGATCGGCGAATACGACGGCGTCACGCTATGGGAGGCGCCGGGCCGCGTGTCCGTCGCGGCCTCCCTCGTTGCTACGCGTGCCTCCGGTGCCCACTCGCGCCTCGACACCACTGTGCTCTTGAGCATGGAGGAGGTGCTCGAAGCCTTGAAGGCCTCGGCCGCGGTCGCCTACCGAACGCCGGCTACCAGCGGGGCGTGATCGCTCCGAATGATCACAGATAGGAGAAGGATTGATGTCAACCGAAGCGAACAAGACTCTCGCACGACGTGTCTTCGAGGAGGTCCTGAACGGACGCAACCTCGACCTGCTCGACGAGCTTGCGGCCCCCGACTACATCGAGCACACCCCGTTGCCCGGGCAGGGAACCGGGATCGATGGCATACGGGACCGATACACAACGCTATTTAACGCATTCGATTTTCAGTTCACGGTGGACGACGTCATCGCCGAAGGCGACAAGGTCGTGCTTCGCTGGACGCAGACTGGCACGCACGTCGGCCCACTCTTTGGCATGCCTGCCACCGGTCGAAGCTCTCGAACAACCGGCATCGAGATCTGGCGCGTCGAGAGCGGCAAGCTCGCTGAGCATTGGGACGTCGTCGATGTCTTCGGGCAGTTCCAGCAGCTCGGACTTCTGCCACAGCCTTCTGGCGCGCCCGCCTGACGGACCGCATGTGTGCCTGCCACCATAGAACGAACGCGCTGGCGCGCGGGTTATTCGTTAAGGCCCCCTGGGCCGGGGCGATGTTGACGGCGCGAAGGCCTCGAGCGGCGACGGCCGCGGCGATCGGTAGCGTGCAGGCGTCCCCAGCTCTGACGTTTCGGACCACCTTGCGATGGTGCTGCGATGCGGATTGCAGTCGTGATTAGCTGGTCCGTCACGTCCACCGCCATACCGTCCGGCCCACGCGTAGAGAAGCGTGCAGAGCCAGGAGGTTCCCAGAGCCCTTTGGCGCGGCGGTACGGCATCCAGGCGGTCGTCGGTTGCGGCGACGCCACAGCCCGTCTGCGGACTTGGATGCGCCTCACTGTCGACGGCTCACCGGGAACGTCGAGCGACTGGAGTGAGGGTCGACGGCACCAACGACGCCAGCGGTCCCCCCCAATTGACCGGCTCGGGGCCGGGGCCTAGACTCGTGCTCCACGCGTGACGGCACGGGCACATGGGAGGCGCGACGCCAAGTCCGCCGCGTCGCCTCTATCGCCGTCGACGCCAACGGTGATCTGGAAGGGGACCCTATGCGCCGCGTTTTCACGGTTCTTTCCGTTACTCTCGTCATCCTCCTGACGGCTGCGCCTGCGCTCGCGAGCCATGCCTGGGGCATCTACCACTGGGCACGGGACACCAAATCCTTCACGCTGGAGCTTGGCGACAACACCACCACCGCCGAATGGAGCAGCATCCTGGGCAAGGTCGCCACGGACTGGTCCAAATCGAAGGTCCTCGACACGGTGAAGGCAGAGGGACTGACGAACGATCATCAGTCCTGCAAGCCCACGCTGGGCCGGGTGGAGATCTGCAACGGCCGATACGGCGAGCAGCTGTGGGTCGGCATCGCACGCATCTGGATCCAGGCCGACAGCCACATCGTGCAGGGCGTGGTCATGAACAACGACAGCTATCTGGACAATCCGAAGTACCCGAGCTATCGGACCCCAGAGGCACGTCGCTACGTCCTGTGCCAGGAGGTCGGCCACACCCTGGGTCTCGACCATCAGGACGAGGACTTCCGCAACGAGAGCCTTGGCACCTGCATGGATTACACCGCGGCGAGTGACTTCGTGAACAACCTCACACCGAACCGCCACGACTACCAGCAGCTTGAGCTGATCTACGAGCACCTCGACTCGTTCACCACGGTCGGCACCAGCGCGGCCGCGGCTGCCGGCTACGGTGTGAGCCGCGAGGTAACTGACCTGCCCAACGGCCTCCGGCTGATCAGCTGGATCATCTGGGCGCGGTAATCCAACCCGTCGAGACGCGAACTATCCGGATGTGACTGAGCGGCGACGGGATCT
>JBDTXW010000269.1:0-3689 GCA_040005975.1 Betaproteobacteria bacterium
CGCCTTGCCAGCGAAATCATCGTGTCGCCCGCATTCGATGCCGCGGCATGCGCGACTTCCTTCCGCGTCCTGCTCGCGCCGCTGACCGGCGAGGAGTTGAGCCTGGCCGACGCGTTCAGGATGGCGTTCGTGCCGATGCTGCGCATGCTGGCGAGCTGGCCCGATCCGGCGATCAGCGTCGAGCCCGAATCCTGGGCCGATCGGTACCTGAAGGAGACGCCGCTGTACGACCTGTTTTATCGGCGCAATGCCTCGATCAACCGCAGCGCGGAGCTCTTTGCCGGATTGGCGGCGCTCGCCGCCGTCCCGACGCCGCGCTTTGTCGCGGCCCGTGATGCATTTCTGGCCGACAATATCGACCTCACCTCGGCGCGACCCGGCTGGTTCTACAATCCGCTGGGCAAGATGCTGCTCGGCCGGCATCTGCCCTTGCATGTCGACTACATCGCACATGCGCACGGCGTCGCCGCGTACTTGAAGCTGGTGCGCGCGCAGCTCGAGCTCAGGCTCGCCGGCGTGACGCTCGCGCAGGTGCCGCAGTTCCTCGCGCATGCGGGCCCGGACAGCACGAACCCGTTCGACGGCCAGCCGTTTCGCTGGGACCGCGAGCATCGCCGCCTGTCGTTCGATCCGCTGGACCGGCGCTGGCGCCGATGGGGGACGAGCGCGACGATCAGCGGACCGTGAGTCGACGCTAAACGATCGTCGGGCGAGCGCGGGTTTGCTACGATGACGGTCCGATGAGCGACGTTCGACCAGCGATGACCCAGGACGAACTCAAGCAGATGGTCGCCCGTGAGGCGATCAAATACGTCGTCGACGATGCCTACATCGGCGTCGGCAGCGGCTCGACCGCCAATTTCTTCATCGATGAGCTTGCCGGCATCAAGGGCCGCATCAGGGGCGCGGTTGCGAGCTCGGTCAAGACCGCCGAGCGGCTTGGCAAGCACGGTATCCCGGTGGTCGAGCTCAACAGCGTCGATACGCTGCCCGTATACATCGACGGCGCCGACGAAACCACGGCGCACGGCGCGATGATCAAGGGTGGCGGCGGAGCGCTGACGAGGGAGAAGATCGTCGCCGCGGTCGCCGCCAAGTACGTATGCATCGTCGACCAGTCGAAGCTCGTCGGCGTGCTCGGCAACTTTCCGCTGCCGGTCGAGGTGATTCCGATGGCCAAAAGCTATGTCGCGCACGAGCTCGTCAAGCTCGGCGGCCGGCCGGAATTGCGCGCCGGATTTACGACCGACAACGGTAACGTGATCCTCGACGTCGAGGACCTGCGGATCCTCAATCCGACAGCACTCGAAGCCCGCATCAACAACATCGTCGGCGTCGTGACCAACGGACTGTTCGCCAATCGCGGCGCCGACGTCATCCTGGTCGGGACGCCGACCGGCGTCAGGACGCTCGACGCGCATCGGTTCTAGCACGCCCTACGCGCTAGAATGCCGCCATGACGAACCTGGGTGTTCCCGGTCTCGATCTCGCCGCTTACATGCGCGAGGTCGGCGAACGCGCCCGCGGCGCGGCGCGCCTGATCGCACGCGCCACGACGCAGGCGAAGGACGCGGCGCTGGAAGCCGCAGCGGCGGCGATCGTCCGCGATGCCGAAGCGGTGCTCGCCGCCAATGCGGCGGACGTCGCGGCCTCGCGCGCCGCCGGCGACGACGACGCTTTCGTCGACCGGCTGGCGCTAGACGCGCAACGCATCGCGGCGATGGCCGACGGCCTGCGCCAGGTCGCCGCGCTGCCCGATCCGGTGGGCGAGATCACCGATCTCAAGTTCCGGCCCACCGGCATACAAGTGGGCAGGATGCGCGTTCCGCTCGGCGTGGTCGGCATCATCTACGAATCGCGGCCGAACGTGACCGCCGATGCCGCCGCGCTTTGCCTGAAATCGGGTAATGCGGCGATTCTGCGCGGCGGCTCCGAAGCGATGCGCTCGAACCAGGCAATCGCCGCGTGCATACACGAAGGCCTCGCCGCGGCGGGCCTGCCCGAAGACGCGGTGCAGACGCTCGCGACCAGCGACCGCGCCGCCGTCGGCATGCTCGCGACGATGGACCGCTACATCGATGTGCTGGTGCCGCGCGGTGGCAAGGGCCTGATCCAGCGGGTCGCCGACGAAGCGACGGTGCCGGTGATCAAGCACCTGGACGGCGTGTGCCACGTATTCATCGACGAACACGCCGACGTCGACATGGCGATCCGCATCGCCGACAACGCCAAGACGCAGCGCTACAGCCCCTGCAACACGATGGAGACGCTGCTGATGCACGAACGCATCGCCGCGCGGGTGCTGGTTCCTCTGGCGCGGATCTACGCCGACAAGGGCGTCGAGCTTCGCGGTGACGCCGCGGCGCGCGGGCTCGTTCCCGCGATGCTGGCGGCGAGCGAGCAGGACTGGTCGACCGAGTATCTGGCGCCGATCCTCGCCGTCCGCATCGTACCGAGCCTCGATGCGGCGATCGAGCACATCGCCAGCTACGGCTCGCAACACACCGACGCGATCGTCACTTCGCACTACGGCAACGCGATGCGCTTCGTGCGCGAAGTCGACTCGAGCTCGGTGATGGTCAATGCATCGACCCGGTTTGCCGACGGCTTCGAGTACGGCCTCGGCGCCGAGATCGGCATTTCGACCAGCAAGCTGCATGCACGCGGCCCCGTGGGCCTCGAGGGCCTGACCAGCCAGAAATGGATCGTGCTCGGCAGCGGGCAGATCCGCAGCTGATGCCGACCGCCGTGCCGCGCGGCGCCTGACGATGTCGGCGTCGGTCACGATCTCGATCGGCACCAACACCGCGATCGCCGCGGCTAAGGGCTTTGGCTGGTTCGTCACCGGATCGCCGACACTGTTCGCAGAGACGATCCACTCGATCGCCGACGTCGCCAATCAGCTGCTGCTGCGCACGGGCGAGGTGCGCGGCCAGGCGCCGGCCGACAACGAGCATCCGTTCGGATACGGCCAGGAAAAATTTTTCTGGGCGCTGGTTTCGGCCGTCAGCGTCTTTTTCGTCGGTTGCGGTCTCAACGTCTACCACGGAGCGCATGCGTTGATTCAGCGCGCGCCGGTCGAGCCGTTCACGCCGCTGGTGCTGGGACTGCTGCTGTTCGCGTTCGCCCTGGAGTCGTTCACGCTAGGCGTCGCGTTGCGCGAGATCGGCGGCTGGAAGGGCTTGCTCGCCAACCGCCACAACACGACCGTACTCGCCGTCGTCCTCGAAGACGCCGTCGCGCTGCTCGGTATCGTGCTCACGCTGGTCGTCGCCGGCGTCTCCTTCGCGTGGGGACCGCATCCGGCGTTCGACGCCGTGGTCGCGATCGCGGTGGGCGTGCTGCTCGGCGCGATGGCGCTTTTCCTCGCGTCGATCAACCGCCGGCTGCTGATCGATATCTCCGACGCCGATCTCGATCGCGCTGCCCGGAAGTTCCTGGCCGACCAGAACGTGCGCACCGAAGTGAGCTCGGTCGTCGTCGACGACGATCACGCCGTCGTCTTCCTGCGGACGGCGCCCGGCAGCGCACGCCCGTTCGACACGTCGGATTCTTACGCGCTGGGCGAGGCGTTGAAGGCGCATCTGCTCGCCAGCGCCGGCAAGACGATCGACGAGGTCTACTGGAAATTTCCGCTGGCGGCGGCGCTTCAGCCCCACGACGAGCGGCGATGACGCAAGGGATGCAGC
>JBDTXW010000270.1:0-3663 GCA_040005975.1 Betaproteobacteria bacterium
GCGCGGACAACGCCGCCGCACTCGCGGCTGAGGCGAGCGCCGTCGGCGTACGCCTGCGCGTGCTGATCGAGGTCGACACCGGCATGGGCCGGGCAGGCGTGGCGCCCGGCGAGCCGGCGATCGACCTGGCGCGAAAGATCAAGGCTCTCCCGGGTCTGGAGCTCGTTGGCGTCGAGGGCTGGGAAGGGCATTTAACGGAAATCGAGAACGAGGGCGAGAAGGCAGCAGCCATCGAGCGTGCGGTAGGCTCGCTGACCGCAACCGCGGATGCGCTGCGACGTGCCGGTTTTGAGGTCGGGATCGTCAGCTGCGGCGGCACGGGCACTTTCCGATTTACGACGCGCGTGCCTGGCGTGACCGAGATTCAAGCCGGCGGCGGCATCCTTAGCGACGTGCGTTATCGCACGAAGTGCAATGCCGACCTGCCATATTCGCTTACCGTCTTGACCACGGTGATCAGTCGCCCGAACGAGCGGCGGATCATCTGCGATGCCGGCAAGAAGGCGATGAGCAGCGACGCGGCCGTGCCGCTGCCGCTCGGTGTCGATTCAGTGCGGTCGGTGAATCTCTCGGCCGAGCACGCCAAGGTGGAGCTTGATCGGCCCAATTACTCCCTGAAGGTCGGGGACAAGCTGGAATTTATCGTCGGATATTCGGACACGACCGTGCATTTGCATGAGGAAATGATCGGCATGCGCGACGGCCGGGCGGAGATCGTCTGGCCGATTCTCGGGCGCGGCAAGCTGAAATAGCCGGACGAGCGCGCCGTTAGTGCCGCTCGGCCGGCCGCCTGCATCGATCTTTAGGACTTGCCGTATTACACCTTCGCGGTACCCGCGAGTGCGTCGCACTTCTCGACTGCAACCTTGTAATCGGCGTTGCGCTTGGCTGCATCCGCGTCCTTGCGAGCGTCGGCTTGTTTCGCCGCTGCGTCCTGGCGCGTGTCGGCGCTGACGCGGTCGACCTTGGCGTCGGCCTTCGCCTTGACCAGCACCGCGTCCGCTTCCTTCACGCAGACGTCCTTGGCGTTGCCGGAAAGGTCGTCGCACTTTTCCTTGGAGACGTTGTACGTCGCTTCGGCCCGCGTGCCGCGCGCATCCTCGCGCGCCTTCGGCGTGTTCTTGTACCCGGCTTCGGCGTCGGCCTTGGCGACCTTGTCCTTGCCGTTGGCGTCCGCGAGGCAAATGTCCTTCGCGTTGCCCGTTCGCGATGAGCAGGCGTCCTTGTCCATCTTGTACTGCGCGTCGGCGTTCTTGATCGCTACGTCGTACGCGTCCTTGGACATTGGCGCCACGGGATTCATCGGCTTCGCAGCAGCTACCGGCTCGGCGCGTGGTGTCGCACAACCGGCAAGACCGATTCCGGCGGTGACAAATAGTGCAATCATCAGTTTGGACATTTTTATTTCCTTCGGTTCAAGTACGGTATAGGAAGCCCCATCGAGGGCCAAAAACTTCAAGGCCGCAATTTCCACGGCCGGAAGACTCACGGCATCGACGATTCGACTCGTGGCCCCTCAGCGTGGAGGGCGCATCTTCCCTCAGCGTTGGAAGATACGTGCGACACCCAATCGTGTCTGTACGCTGGCGCACCTCCGCCACTGTGCGCTGCCGAACGGACGGCGACCGGGAAGGCGTCCAAGACTGCTTATCGTTAGTCGTGACGCGTATTGAACATCCGAATAACGAAAGGATGCATTCCATGCTTTATACGATTGCGGTTGTCTTAATCCTGTTGTGGCTCCTCGGGCTTGTCACCTCGTACACGATGGGTGGCTTTGTCCACATTCTTCTGGTGGTCGCCCTCATCATGATCGTCTTTACCTTCCTCAGCGGACGACGCGGGTCGGCATGACACGTTGGCCACTTCCGGCCCCGGCTCGCGCCGGGGCCGCCATCATGCGCAGCGCCAGCAAGCTGCATTGGTACCGAAGAGGGAGATTCAAATGAACAAGAACCAGATCGGGGGAAGTGTCGAGGATGTCGCCGGCAAGGTACAGCAGAAAGTTGGCGAAGCAATCGATGACAGGGATCAGCAGGCGAAAGGCTTGTTCAAGCGGATCGAAGGCAAGATCCAGAAGGGCGTCGGAGACGTCCAGCACGCTGTCGCTGACGCTGACGCGGACAAGGAACCGAGCGACAAGCGTTAACGATTAGTCACTGATAGAACTTCGTTCTGCGGCCGCGAATAACGCGGCCGCTTGTTTTCTGCGCCGCGACCATGCGCCGCGAGCGGCCGCTCGCACCTTGGCACCCTCGCGTGCCGTTGCGCCGAGCTGCACGCACACCATTCTTGACCCCCTGAAGGTAACGCGGTAGCGTCGCTTGAACCATGGAGCGACGCAGGTTCTGCTCGCTCGTCATGGCCGGTTCCTCGGAGGGTCGGTGAGAATGAGCGACGCAAGTCAGGTCAGCCCGCAAGTGCAGGTGCGCAACTTGCTCATGGGCTTTGTCGTTTCTCGGGCGTTGCAGGTCGCCGCGGAGCTGGGCTTGGCCGATGCGCTCGAGGCCGGCCCCAAGGACCGTGATGTGCTGGCCCGCGAGGTTGGCGCAGACGCCGACACGATGCACCGTCTGCTGCGCGCACTGGCGAGCGTTGGCGTGTTCGAGCAACTTGCCGACGGACGCTTTGCCAATACGCCCTATTCCGCATGCCTTCGAAGCGGCGCGCCCGGCTCATTGCATGGACTGGCTCGCATGTACGGCGGCTCGACACTGTGGCAAGCCTGGGCAGGCCTGGAACATAGCGTTCGCTCCGGGGAGTCCAGCTTCACGCACGTTCACGGAATGCCGATGTTCGAGTATCTCGCCGCACATGCCGAATCTGCGCGTCGCTTCGACGCTGGCATGGTCGCCTCGTCGGGTTTGATGAACGACGCCCTCGTCGAGGCCTACGAGTGGAGCCGGTTCGGTACGCTGGTCGACGTGGCGGGCGGGGCGGGGAGCACGCTGGCCGCGATTCTCCGCGCGAACGCAGGCGTTCAAGGCGTGCTCTTCGACCTTCCCCATGTCATCGAGCGCAGTCGAGAATACCTGGCACAGCAGGGCGTGGCAGAGCGCTGCCGGACGGAAGCCGGAAGCTTTTTCGAGACGATTCCGGCCGGCGCGGATGCCTATTTCATGAAGCACATCCTCCACGATTGGGACGACGAAGATTGCCTTCGCATCCTGAGCAACTGCAGGGCGGCGATGACCGATCAGGCAAAGCTGCTGGTCTGCGAAAAAGTAGTGCCTGCGGGCAACGGCCCAAGCGCCGCGAAGACCATCGACCTGGTCATGCTGGTGTTGACCGACGGGGGCAGGGAGCGAACCGCGGAAGAGTTCCGGGGTCTATTCGCTCGTGCGAGCCTGCGCCTTGCGCGGGTGGTGTCGACCCGAGTCGACAACTCTATCCTGGAGGTGACCAGGTGAATGTCGGTGGATGCGCGTAGTCGCGGCGCTGCTCGCTTTTCTATCGCTCGCATCGAGCGGCATAGCGCAGGCGCAAGCCGACTATTCGGCGGCGTTCGTATCGCAGACGGCGCCGTCGTTCATCGCGCTGCTGTCCTCGGCGTCGGTCTCGGTGACGATGCAGAACACCGGCACCGCGACGTGGTATCGCGCCGAGGGCGACGTTTTCCTGGCCACGCAGCAGCCGCAGGACAATTATTACTGGTGCATCCAG
>JBDTXW010000271.1:0-3640 GCA_040005975.1 Betaproteobacteria bacterium
GCTCGATACCTTCCTCGATGCCGAGCGCGCCGGCTTCAACCAGCAGCTCGCCCAAACGGTACCGCTGTTGATCGCACAGGATAAAGCTGCTGCGGCGCGCGACGAAGCCGTCGCTGCGATCGAGGCGCGAATCGCGGGACGCACCGTTGCGCCGGAAGTCCGGGCGTTCCTCGATAACGATTGCGTCGAGCGATTGGCGGCCATAGACCTCGAGCAGGGGTCGGAAAGCTCAGCGTGGGAGCGGCAATTGTCCTTGATCGACGACCTGCTGATAAGCATCCGCCCGAAGACCTCGGTCACGGCGCGCAAGCGGCTGATCGATACCCTTCCTGAGCTCTTGCTGAGGATCAACCAGAGCTGGGCAGCGGACGACGAGGCGCAGGTGCGCCGGCAGGCGCTTCTATCTTGCCTACTCAATCTTCATATCGGTTCGATGAAAGCACATGCGAGTGCGACAGCCGGGACCGACGCCGCGGCTCAGCCGGCGGTTCCCGAAGCGTCCGCGATAAGCGGCGCCACTGTCGCCGAGCGGGAGCCCGACGAATTTGACGACCAGGTGCAGGCGTTGGTGCGCGGCGACTGGTGTGCATTCAAAGGCGCCAACGACCAGGCGGCCGTGCTGGCCAGGCTCGCCTGGCGCGCGCCGCAGCGAAAACGGCTGCTATTCAGTTATCGCGATGGCAAGACGGCCTTCGTTCACACCCCGGAAAGCCTTGCCGGAGGCTTCCGCGCCGGGGCCATCACTCTGGCGATTGAAGCCGCGCCGCTATTCGAGCGCGCGATGGCGCATCTAATCGACCGCCGCTCGCAAGCATCCAAGCCCGTGCTGGCGGCCGCGGCCTGAAGAAAGCGCGAACGCTAGGCTTGCGATTTCTGCCTGAGAAGTAGCTGCCCCCGAAGTGGCGGCAGGCCAGGTCACGCTCTGTTACATTCTGTCGCCATGAGCGCGCGCCCCCAACACCCTGTGTCTGCGGAACTCCCCGCGATGCGGCCCGCGCGAGCGCTGCTGGGCTGGCTCTCCGACAAGCAGGCCAAGGGCGTATTGACAGCGCAGCGTCGAGACCTGGAACTGACGGACGAGCAGCGGCGCGACATCGATGCCGCACGAGCGGTTGTCATGGCGCGCGCGCGCTTCCACGCGCCATCGCCGATCATCGCGCCTTGTCCGGAGGTCCTGCACGACCACCGGGCGACGCTCTACGGGCACGATCGATTCAAGACGCTGCGCGACGAGGGCTGGGAGATCGCGATGGTTGACCTCACGCGCGTGTGCGTGGTGCAGCACACTGTCCTGTCTGACCCGGACCCGAGGACCGAGCGCGTCGATCCCGACGACCTTGCGGCGCTTGCATCCATCTTGCTGCCGATCCCTGATCCGCAGCCGTTGCCCTATCAGGTCGACTCGCAGCGCAACGTCGCGGTGCTTTCCTCTTTCGACGGCAATCTGCGTGTGGCCGGTTTCGCCTCGCAGCAGGTTCAGCGCGGCAGCCTGATCGGCTTCATCGTGGAGGTCGCGACATCCTACCTGCAGGTCGCGGAGTTGGGCGGGCGCTTCATGCTGAGGGACGGCAATCATCGAGCCGCCAGCCTCGTGAGGCAGGGTATTAGCAAGGTGCCGGCGCTCGTGCGCAAATTCGCCCAGGGCGAGGAGCTGGGAATCCCCAAGGGCATCATCGCGCCCGCGACTTACCTCGGAGAGCGACCGCCAACGGTCGTCGATTACTGGGATCCCGCCGTGTCCGCAGGCGTCTTGGTACCGCGCCGCAGAAAGTTCGTGCTGATTCAGGGTATCGAGCAAAGCCTTGCCGAATGAAATGACCGCATGAGCGCGCGGCCCCAACAGCGCCGACATTCGGCACGCGACCTAGAAACGATCCTCGGCGTCACCAGCGCGCTGGCGGCCCCGTTCGACCTGATGACGATGCTGGCCGAGGTCGTGGGCGCGGCCAAGCAGGTCCTCAACGCCGATCGTGGCTCGGTCTGGCTTTACGATCCCGCAGCCGATGAACTTGTTCTCGAAGTCGCGACGGGTATCCGGCCCGTTCGCGTCCCGGCGGGAGCCGGGCTGGCGGGGGCCTGCGCGCGCAATCGCGAGATCATCAACGTTCCCGACTGCTACGCCGACTCGCGTTTCGATCCGGGCGTTGACAAAAGCTCCGGCTACCGTACGCGCTGCATGCTGACTTTGCCGCTGGTCGATCACAAGGACGTGCTGGTGGGTGTGATGCAGGTGCTGAACAAGGCGGGTGGGGGCGTTTTCGACGCTCACGACGAGACGCTGGCCACGGCGCTGGCGGCGCAGTGCGCTGTCGCCCTGCAGCGGGTGCGCATGACCGCGGCCGTGATCGAAGGCGAGAAAATGCGTCAGGAGCTGGAAATGGCCCGCGTTGTCCAGATGAGCACGCTGCCCGCCAGCATGCCCACGGTTGCCGGCTACGACGTGTACGGCACCTTCAAGCCGGCCGAGCTCACTGGTGGCGATACCTTCGATCTCGCACTCCTCGACCAGGGCTTGCTCGCGGTCCTCGGCGATGCCACCGGTCACGGTATCGCTCCGGCGCTTTCGGTCACGCAGATGCAGGCGATGCTGCGCATGGCTTTTCGCCTGGGTGCCGACCTGGAGACCGCGTTCAGGGAGGTCAACAATCAGCTGGCCGATACGCTCGCCAGCGACCGCTTCATCACGGCTTTTGTCGGGATTCTCGACACCGCGCTGCACAGGATGCGTTTCCACAGCGGCGGGCAAGGGCCGGTCATTCACTTCCAGGCAGCCCCCGGAGCCTGCGTGCGCCACAAGCCCACCAGCTTTCCGCTGGGCGCGATGCGCCTTTCGACGCTTCGGCCCGTTGTGACGCTGGAAATGCAGCCCGGAGATATTCTGCTCCTGCTGTCGGACGGCATTTACGAGTACGAGGATTCCGGCGGCGAGCAGTTTGGCGAGGCGCGCGTCGAGGCAATCGTCCGGTCCCACGGTGGCAAGTCGATGGCCGAACTTTCGTCGATCCTGCTGGACGCTGTCGACGCGTTCGCGCAGGGCGCACCGCAGGCCGACGACATCACCGTCGTACTGATCAAGCGTGAGCCCGCGACGACAGGTCCTCACCGGGCGTTCAAGCGCAGCTTCGACTCGATCGAAGACATCTTCGCGTTCACTTCGGAGGTCTTCGCCAGCCTGCAGATGGACCCCGAGCTTCTGCCGGTCGTCGATCTGGCAGTGGAAGAGTTGTTCACGAACATGGTCAAATACAGCACCATGAGCAGCGCGGCGGTCCGCATCGACCTCAGCAAGATCGATGACGGCGTCGAAGTGACGCTGACGGATTATGATGTCGAGCCATTTGACGTCACTCAGGCGCCCGACGTGGATACCGGGCTGCCGATCGAACAGCGCACGCCCGGCGGCCTGGGCCTGCACCTGATTCGGCGACTGGTGGATT
Organism: Betaproteobacteria bacterium; assembly: GCA_040005975.1. GTDB lineage: Bacteria > Pseudomonadota > Gammaproteobacteria > Burkholderiales > Casimicrobiaceae > PALSA-1003. Next base: position 3,438 of record JBDTXW010000271.1, read on the forward strand.
GCATCGAATACGAGTATTCAAGGGAGAGCCGGCAGAGCCGGACGACGTTTCGCAAGACCCGAGCCGCGCGGCCGGCATCCGGGGACGCGGCGAACACAGGGGGAAAGCATGCTCGCGATTGATTTTGGCCCGAATGACGTCGTCGTCATTTCCGGCCGGCTGGACGCGGCCCAATCGGCTGCCGCGCAGGCGTTTCTCGACGG
>JBDTXW010000272.1:0-3610 GCA_040005975.1 Betaproteobacteria bacterium
GTCATGCCGTTCCAGTTCGGCACCAACTGGAGCCGCTTTTCCGACGCGACCGCCGACATCTCGGGTCCGCTGATGGCGTACGAGGGCCTGACGGCGTTTTTCCTCGAAGCCGGCTTTCTTGGCGTGCTGCTGTTCGGTCGTGCTCGCGTTCCGCCCTGGGTGCATTTTTTCGCCGCGGTGATGGTCGCGGCCGGAACGCTGTTCTCGACCTTCTGGATCCTCGCATTGAACAGCTGGATGCAGACGCCGACCGGCTATTCGGTCGCCGACGGCCGTTTCCTCCCGCAGGACTGGTTCGCGGTGATATTCAATCCGTCCTTTCCGTATCGCCTCACGCACACCGCGGTCGCATTTTTCATCACCACGGCGCTGGTCGTCGCGGGCGTCGCAGCGTATCACCTTCGCGCCGGCCGCTTTCGCGACGAAGGCACGACGATGCTGAAGATGGCGTTCGGCCTGCTGACCTTGCTGGTGCCGTTGCAGATGGTGCTCGGCGACTTGCACGGGCTCAATACCCGCGATCACCAGCCCGCCAAGCTGGCGGCGATGGAAGCGAACTGGGACACGCAAAGCCGCATGCCGCTGTTGCTGTTCGCGTGGCCCGATGAGCGCGCCGAAGCCAACCGCTACGAGCTCGCTATTCCCGTGCTGGGCTCGATCATCCTGGCGCACGATCCCGACGGCGTCGTCAGGGGCCTGAAGGAATGGCCGCCTGAAGACCGGCCGCCGGTCGCGATCCCGTTTTTTTCCTTCCGCCTGATGGTCGGTATCGGCATCGCGATGCTGGCGCTGACGCTGTGCAGCTGGTGGGTATGGGCGCGCGGCGAGGTGGGCAGCTCGCGCTGGTTCCACAAGTTTTGCGAACTGGCGTCGCCACTGGGATTCGTCGCGGTGATCGCCGGCTGGGTGACGACCGAAGTGGGCCGCCAGCCGTGGACGGTGTATGGCCTGCTGCGGACGAAGGACTCGGTCACGCCATCGCTCGCCGGCAGCGACGTGCTGGCGTCGCTGATCGTCTATGTCGTCGCCTACATCGTCATCTTCGGTGTCGGTGGCTACTTCATGGTGCGATTCCTGCGCGCGGGTCCGGTCGACAGGGCACCGGACGCCGAGCCGCGGAAGAGAGGCACGCCGGCCCGGCCGATGTCGGCGGCTGAAGTGCAGTAGACGATGGCGCTCGATCTCGTACCGCTCTGGGCCGGCATTCTTGCGCTGTCCGTATTCATGTACGTGCTTCTGGACGGTTTCGATCTGGGCATCGGCATTCTGTCGCCTTTCGCCGCCGACGACGCAAGCCGCGATCAGATGATGGATTCGGTCGCGCCGATCTGGGACGGCAACGAGACTTGGCTCGTCATGGGCGGAATTGCGCTGCTGGCGGCATTCCCGATGGCATTCGCCATCATCATTCCCGCGGTGTACTTCCCGATCCTGTTCATGCTGATCGGATTGTTGTTTCGCGGGGTCGCATTCGAGTTTCGCACCATGTCGCCGCGCAAGCGATTCTGGACCTGGTCGTTCCACCTGGGCTCGCTGGTCGCGACCTTCGCGCAGGGAATCGTCCTCGGCACCTACGTCCAGGGCATCCCGATCGAGGGCCGGCACTTTAGCGGCGGCAGTTTCGAATGGGCGACGCCGTTTGCGCTACTCACCGGTGTCGGCCTCATCGCAGGCTACGGCCTGATCGGCGCTTGCTGGCTGGTGATGAAAACCGAGGGCGCGTTGCAGGCCTGGGCACGCAGCAAGGCGAGGCTCTTGACGTTCGGCGTCGCCGCCTTCATCGCGATGGTCAGCCTGTGGACCCCGTTCATCCAGCCGCAGATCCGCGAGCGCTGGTTCGCGTGGCCGAACCTGCTGCTGCTCTCGCCCGTGCCGGTGATCACGCTGGCGTTGTTTGTATGGCTGCTGCGCTCGCTCAAATCGGGCCGCGAGGCGACGCCCTTTCTGCTCGCGCTGGGGCTCTTCGCGATGTGCTATCTCGGACTGGGCATCAGCATCCTGCCGATGATCGTTCCCTACACCGTCACGCTTTGGGCCGCCGCATCATCGCCGAAGTCCCAGGCCTTCCTGATGATCGGCACGCTGTTTCTCCTGCCGATCATCGTCACGTACACCGGATGGTCATACTGGGTTTTTCGCGGCAAGGTAAAGGCGGGCGAGGGTTACCACTGATGCTTAGCCGGAGCGGTCACGCGCTCGTTTCGGGCCGGCCGAGCGAGCCGCCGGCATGAGCTCGGCGACGGCGCAGTTCCCCGTCAATGCCGCGGCGGCGACGTTGGCGGTCGTCGAGGCAGGCGAGCGCCGCGAGCTGCAGTTCGCCGGACGGCTGGATGCCTATTCGATCGCCGGCGTCTGGTCGGAAGCGCGTGCGGCGCTCGCGGCGGCTCCCGACCGCGCCGTCGTCATCGACGCATCGCGCGTCGATTACTGCGATGGCGGCGGCATCGCGATGCTGATCGACCTCTTGCGGCAGCAACGCGCGGCGAACGCACCGGTGTCGCTGCGCGGGTTGCGGCCCGAATTCCAGGCGTTGCTCGATCAGTTCGATCCGGCGGCGATGCAAGTGCCGGTCCAGCCGCATGTCCAGCGCATCAATGTCATCGCGGAGATCGGACGCGCTGCCGCGATCACGGGCCGCGACATACGCGAGCAAGTCGCGTTCGTCGGCGAAACATCCGCTGCGCTGTGGTACGCAGCCAGGCATCCGGCGGGCGTGCGCTGGAAAGACGTCTGGTACACCTGCGAGCAGGTGGGCGTCAACGCACTGCCGATCGTCGCGCTGATCTCGTTTCTGCTCGGGATCATCCTGGCCTTCCAGGCTGCGGTTCCGATGCGCCAGTTCGGCGCGGAGCTTTTTGTCGCCGATCTGGTCGGGCTGTCGATTCTGCGCGAGCTCGGGCCGTTGATGACGGCGATCCTGCTTGCCGGACGCTCGGGCGCCGCGTTCGCCGCCGAGATCGGAACGATGAAAGTGAATGAGGAGTTGAACGCGCTGACGACGATGGGTCTGGATCCGGTTCGCTTTCTGGTCGTCACCCGGATTCTGGCGGCGCTGCTGATGATTCCGCTGCTGACGCTGTTCGCCGACCTGATAGGCATCCTCGGCGGCGCGCTGACGATGATCAGTTTCAATATTCCGATCGTCAGCTTCCTGCACGAAGTCGACAGCCTGGTCGACGTGAAGGACCTGCTGGCCGGGCTGGCGAAAGCGCCGGTATTCGCGATCCTCATCGCCGGCATCGGCTGCCTGCGCGGACTGCAGACGCAGACCGGCGCCAGTGCCGTCGGCATATCCGCAACGCGCGCGGTCGTCTCGGGCATCATCCTGCTGGTTATCGTCGACGGCATCTACGCCTTCGTCTACTATCTGCTCGACATTTGACGCCGTGCCCGCATGCCCACCGATCCGATCATCACCGTACAGAACCTCACCGCCGGGTACGAAGGCAACGCGCTGATGGAGGACGTCAACTTCAGCGTCAATCGCGGCGAGGTGTTCGTGATCCTGGGCGGGTCGGGCAGCGGCAAGAGCACGTTGCTCAAGCACATGATCGGTCTTTATCAGCCGATTGCCGGCAGCATCCGGATCGAAGGCGACGACATCGTCACC
>JBDTXW010000273.1:0-3565 GCA_040005975.1 Betaproteobacteria bacterium
TGCAGGTAGCCGTTGGGCGCGAGCAGCTCGGCGCGCAGCTCGAGCTCGGCATCGACCTGGGTCTCGCTAACGGCGGTAAAACGCACGCCGATCAGCCCCGGCAGGAAGCCCTCGCCGCGGTGCGCGAGCTGCTCCAGTGTGATGCCGGCGCGCAAGGCCACGCTTTCCCTTTTCGGCGCGACCTCGCGCCGCGTAGTCTACAGTCGCTGCTCGACCCAGCTTCGGACGCTGGCGAGCGCCGCGGGCAGCGCCGCGGCGTCGGTGCCTCCCGCTTGGGCCATGTCGGGCCTGCCGCCACCCTTGCCGCCGACCTGCGTCGCAACATAGTTGACCAGGTCGCCGGCCTTGATTTTCGCCGTCAGGTCCGACGTGACGCCGGCAATCAGCGTTACCTTGCCGCCCTCGGTCGAACCCAACACGATGGCAGCGGACTTGAACCGCCCTTTGAGCTGATCGAGTGTTTCGCGCAGGACCTTCGCGTCGGCGCCGTCGATCGTCGCGGCGAGGATGCGGACCAGCCCGCCATGCCCGTTGACCTCGACCGCCTGTGCCGACAGGTCGCCGCCTTGGCTCGAAGCGAGCTTGCCCTTGATGCGCGCAAGCTCCTTTTCCGTTGCCCGGGCGCTCTCCTGCATCTGCTGGATCTTGGAGGCCACCTCCATCGGCGACGCTTTCAGGACGCGTGCCGCTTCGTTCAGTTTCGCCTCGATCTCGTGCGTATAGGCGAGCGCGCCTTCGGCGGTCACCGCCTCGACGCGGCGTATGCCCGCGGCGACGCCGGATTCCGACACGATCTTGAAAAAGCCGATGTCGCCGGTGCGCGCGACGTGCGTACCGCCGCAAAGCTCGGTCGAGAAATCGCCCATGCTGAGCACGCGGACCTCATCGCCGTATTTCTCGCCGAACAACGCCATTGCGCCGGAGCGGATCGCATCGTCGTATTTCATTAGCCGCGCCTCGACCGGATAATTGGCGCGGATCGCGCGGTTGACCAGCGATTCGACGGTGCGGATCTCGATGTCGGTCATGGGCTGCGGGTGCGAAAAATCGAAGCGCGTGCGATCCGGGTCGACCAGCGAGCCCTTTTGCTGCACGTGACTGCCGAGCACCTTGCGCAATGCCGCGTGCATCAGGTGCGTCGCCGAGTGATTCCAGGCGGCGCGTGCGCGCGCATCGGCGTCGACCGCCGCGACGACCGAGTCACCGACCTTGAGCTCGCCGTTCTTGACCTCGCCGTGATGACCGAAGACGTCGGGCTGGATCTTTTGCGTATCGTGGACGGTGAAAAGCGTCAGGCACGCTCCGGTGCGCGAAAGTTCGCCGCGGTCGCCGACCTGGCCTCCGGACTCCGCATAGAACGGCGTGCGATTGAGGACGACGACACCTTCCTGTCCGGTGGAAAGCGAATCGACCGCGCTGCCGTCGCGGTAGAGCGCGACGACCCGGCTTTCCTCGGCCAGCCTGTCGTAACCATCGAACACCGTCTTGGCGCCCGAATAGCTCAAGCCGCCCGCCGTCCTGAAACTGGAGGCGGCGCGCGCGCGGCCGCGCTGCTTGTCCATCGCCGCGTCGAATCCCGCCTGGTCGACCGCGACGCCGCGTTCGCGACAGACGTCGGCGGTGAGGTCGAGCGGAAAGCCGTAGGTGTCGTACAGCGTGAATGCGGTCTCACCCGGCAACACCTTCGACCCGGCCGTGCGAGCTTCCGCGAGCGCTGCCTCGAGAATCTTCATGCCGTGCTCGAGCGTCTCGGCGAAACGCTCCTCCTCGGCCTGCAGCACTTGCGCGACATAGTCCTGCTTCTGCGGCAGCTCGGGGTAGGCGTCGCCCATCAGGCGCGAGAGCTCCGGCACCAGCTTGTGGAAAAAAGGCTCGTGCTGCCCGAGCTGATAGCCGTGGCGAATCGCGCGGCGAATGATCCGGCGCAGCACATAACCGCGGCCCTCGTTACCGGGAATCACGCCATCGACGATGAGGAACGCGCAGGCGCGAATGTGATCGGCAATGACATTGAGCGAAGGCGATTTGAGATCCGTCGCGCCGGTCAGCGTCGCCGCCGCCTTGATCAGGTCCCGGAACAGGTCGATCTCATAATTGCTGTGCACGTGCTGCAGCACCGCCGCGAGGCGCTCGAGGCCCATGCCGGTGTCGACGCATGGCCTGGGCAGCGGCGTGAGCCGGCCTTCGCCATCGCGGTCGAATTGCATGAACACCAGGTTCCAGATCTCGATGTACCTGTCCCCCTCGGCGTCGGCCGAACCCGGCGGCCCGCCGGCGATTTCGGGGCCATGATCGTAGAAGATCTCGCTGCAGGGTCCGCACGGACCGGTGTCGGCCATCTGCCAGAAGTTATCCGATGCGTACGGAGCGCCCTTGTTGTCGCCGATACGCACGATGCGCTCGCGCGGCACGCCGATCTCGTTCGCCCACGCGTCATAGGCCTCGTCGTCGGTCTGGTACACGGTCACCCACAGCTTGTCCGGTGCCAGTCCATACACCTTGGTCAGCAGCTCCCACGCATACTTGATCGCTTCGCGTTTGAAGTAGTCGCCGAACGACCAGTTGCCCAACATCTCGAAAAATGTGTGATGCCGAGCCGTGTACCCGACGTTCTCGAGATCGTTGTGCTTGCCGCCGGCACGCAGGCAGCGTTGCACGTCCGCGGCGCGCACATAGCTTCGCTGCTCGGTGCCGAGGAACACCTCCTTGAACTGGACCATGCCGCTGTTGGTGAACAGCAAGGTCGGATCGTTGGCCGGCACGAGCGAAGCCGACGGAACGATCGTGTGCCCATTCGCGGCGAAATAATCGAGAAACTTGCGGCGGATATCGTTGGCTTTCATCGCTGCTGTCAGGCTGGCGCGGCGCGGGCCGAAAGCGCCGCGCGAGGCTGAAAATTCAATATGTTAGCACAGGATTTCCGCGGTCGCCGGCCTCAGGGCCCAGGCCTGCGGAGCATCTTGAGAATCGCCGAGAGCTCGAAGCCGCGCGACTGCAAAAAGCGGATCTGCCGGGCCTTTTCGCGATCGTTCGCTGGCGGTGCACCGAAGCGGCGCTGCCAGAGCGCAGCAAGCGCCGCGTCGTCCTCGATGACGGCGTCGACCAGCGCGCCCTCGATTGCCTCGCCACTTACGCCCTTCCGCTTGAGCTCACTGCGGATGCTCCGGCGGCTGTAGCTGCCCGACTTCTGCGTGACCAGCGCGCGCGCATAGCGCTCGTTGGACAACAGGCCTTTCGCGGAGAGCTCGTCGAGCACGGCGGCAAGCTCGTCGCGCGGCGCGCCCTTGGCGAGCAGGCGCTGCTCCAGATCGGCGCGTGCGTATTCGCGCCGTGCCAGCAGGCGCACCGCCTGCGACTTGAGCGAGACTGGCCTGCCCGCCCTCAACGATTTATCGCGCTAAGCGTCGGCCGCGAGCGCAGGGCGCGGCGAGCCGGCGACCGGCACGCCGACGGCCAGCCGGATCTTCGCTTCGATCTCCGCCGCGACGTCCTGATGATCCTTGAGCCAGTCGCGCGTGTTGTCCTTGCCCTGGCCGATCTTGTCGCCGCCATACGCATACCAGGC
>JBDTXW010000274.1:0-3563 GCA_040005975.1 Betaproteobacteria bacterium
GCGGCGAAAACGCGCGTCAGGAGACGCATATCGAGCTGATTGCGTCGGAGAACTACGCCAGCGCCGCCGTCATGGCCGCGCAGGGCTCGCAACTGACCAACAAGTACGCCGAAGGGTACCCGGGCAAGCGCTATTACGGCGGCTGCGAATTCGTCGACGTCGCCGAAAGGCTCGCGATCGACCGCGTGAAGAAGCTCTTCGGCGCCGAATGCGCCAATGTGCAGCCGCATTCGGGAGCTCAGGCGAATCAGGCGGTCTTTTTCGCCGTGCTCGAGCCCGGCGACACCGTGCTCGGCATGAGCCTGCCGCACGGCGGGCATCTGACGCATGGCTCGCCGGTCAACATGTCGGGCAAGTGGTTCAACGTCGTCGCGTACGGGCTCGATCAGGCCACCGAGTTGATCGACTATGCCGGCGCCGTGCGCCTCGCCCAACAGCACAAGCCCAAGCTGATCATCGCCGGCGCTTCCGCGTATTCGCGCGTGATCGACTGGAAGCGCTTCCGGGCGATCGCCGACGATGTCGGCGCCTTCCTGATGGCCGACATGGCGCATTACGCTGGCTTGATCGCCGCAGGCGTCTACCCCAGCCCGGTGGGCATCGCGCATTTCGTCACCAGCACGACACACAAGACGCTGCGCGGCCCGCGCGGCGGATTCATTCTCGCCGGGGCCGAGCACGAGCGGCAGATCAACTCCGCCGTTTTTCCCGGCCTGCAGGGCGGCCCGCTGATGCACGTCATCGCCGCCAAGGCAGTCGCGTTCAAGGAAGCGCTCTCGCATGAGTTCAGGATCTACCAGGAGCGTGTGATCGAGAACGCCCGCGTGCTGGCGACGGTCCTGCAGGAGCGGGGCTTACGCATCGTCTCCGGCGGCACCGATTCGCATATGTTTCTGGTCGACCTGCGGGCGAAGAAAATCACCGGCAAGGACGCCGAGGCGGCGCTGTCGGCCGCGCATATCACCGTCAACAAGAACGCGATTCCGAACGATCCGGAAAAGCCGTTCGTCACCAGCGGTGTGCGTATCGGCAGCCCGGCGATCACGACGCGGGGTTTCACCGAGATCGAATCCGAGCAGCTGGCGCATCTGATTGCCGACGTGCTCGACGCTCCGACCGATCGCGGCACGCGCGATCGGGTGATCAAGGCGCTTGCCGTCCTGACGGCAAGATTTCCGGTTTACCGGCCGGCATGAAGTGTCCGTTCTGTGGCAGCGCAGACACCCAGGTCGTCGATTCGCGCGTGTCCGAGGCGGGCGATTCGATCCGCCGCCGGCGCCGGTGCCCCGCGTGCCAGAAGCGCTTTACGACCTACGAGACGGCGGAGCTGCGCCTGCCGCAGATCGTCAAGCAGAACGGCACGCGGTCGGACTTCGATACGCACCGCATCCGCAGCGGCTTCCAGCGCGCGCTGCACAAGCGACCGGTGCCGACCGAGTACGTCGACCAGGCGGTCGAGCGGATCGTGCAGCAGGTGCTGGCGCTGGGCGAGCGCGAAATTCCGTCGCGTCAAATCGGCGAAATGGTGATGCAGGAGCTCTACAAGCTGGACAAGGTGGCCTACATCCGCTTCGCTTCGGTGTACCGCAGCTTCCAGGACGTCGCCGATTTCAGGGACGCGTTGCAGGAAGTCGAGCCCGCGCCGGTGCGGCGCAAGCCGCGGTGACGGTCGCTGCCGGACGCAAGCACCGCTAGCGACCTCAGCTTTCATTTCCTTGCGGAATGGCCGAATTCGACGACGGTGATCGCGCGTTCATGGCGCAAGCGCTCGCGCTGGCCGAACGCGGCCTGTACACGACGACTCCCAATCCGCGCGTCGGTTGCGTGCTCGTTCGCGACGACATCGTCATCGGCGAAGGCTGGCATCAGCGCGCGGGTGCCCCGCACGCCGAAGTCAATGCGCTCGCCGACGCGCGCGCCCGCGGCGGCGATCCGCGCGACGCGACCGCCTATGTAACGCTGGAGCCTTGCAACCACCACGGCAAAACGCCGCCGTGCACCGAGGCCTTGCTTGCCGCCGGCGTCACGCGTGTCGTCGCCGCGATGGCCGATCCGTATCCGCCGGCGGCGCGCGGCGCCGAGCGCCTGCGGGCCGCGGGCGTCGACGTCGACATGGGTCTGTTCGAGGATCAGGCGCGCGAGCTCAATCTCGGCTGGCTGATGAACGTGCAGCACGGACGTCCGTGGGTGCGGGTCAAGATTGCCGCCAGCCTCGATGGCCGCACGGCACTGGAAAACGGCGCGAGCCAATGGATTACCGGCGAGGAAGCGCGCGCCGACGGTCACCGCTGGCGGGCGAGGGCCTGCGCGATCCTGACCGGCATCGGCACCGTCCAGCACGACGATCCGCAGCTCACGGTGCGCGCGATCGACACGCCGCGCCAGCCGTTGAAAGTCGTCGTCGACCGCCATGGCGAGCTGCCTGCCAACGCGCGGCTCCTGGCCGTTGGCGAAGTGATCGTCGTCATGGCATCGGAGCCGAAGACTGCCTGGCCGCCGAATGTCCGGACGCTCAAGCTGCCCGATCGCGATGGCAGGATCGATCTCGCCGCGATGATGTCGGCCCTTGCCGCGGACGGCATCAACGAGCTCCACGTCGAGGCCGGCGCCCGGTTGAATGGCGCGCTGCTTGCCGCCGGCCTGGTCGACGAGCTCCTGGCGTACATCGCGCCCTGCATCCTGGGCGATGGCGCGCGCGGCATGTTCGCGCTACCGGCGCCGCTGACGCGTCTGGCCGATCGCACGCCGCTGCGCATCGTCGCCATCGACCCGGTCGGCGCCGACTGGCGCATCCTCGCCCGGATCGAGCGCTGATGTTCACGGGCATCGTGCAGGCGATCGGCCGTATCACGGCGGCAGAGCCGGCGGCGGAGGGCCTGAAGCTGACGCTCGATGCCGGCACGCTCGCCACGGCGGACGTGGCGATCGGCGACAGCATCGCGGTGAGCGGCTGCTGCCTGACGGTCGTCGCCATCGAGAAGGCGAAGCTCGCCTTCGATGTATCGGCTGAGACCTTGCGCTGCACGGCGCGGCTCGACCGCCCGGGTCCCGTCAATCTGGAAAAGTCGCTGCAACTTTCCGACCGGCTCGGCGGTCACCTGGTGGCGGGCCATGTCGACGGTGTCGGCGTCGTGACGCGCTTCGAGCGCGCGACAAGCGACGCGGCGAACGTCGAGCTCGAGATCGAGGCGCCGGCGGAGCTCGCGCGCTTTATCGCGAGCAAGGGTTCGATCGCCGTCGACGGCGTCAGCCTCACCGTCAACGCCGTCACGGGTCGCCGCTTTGCAGTCAATCTGATCCCGCATACACTGGCCGTGACGACACTGGGGAGCCTTGCCCAAGGTGCGCGGGTGAACCTGGAAGTCGACATGGTCGCGCGCTACGTTGCGCGCTTGCACGACATCGGATGAGCTCCGCCCGGACGCGGTAGGAGGAAAGATCATGGACCTGACGACACTGGAGCGCCTGCCGCTGTGGATCGGCGGCCGCGCGGTTGCTGCGCACACGACCCGCTACGCCGAGGTGACCAACCCGGCAACCGGCGAAGTGCTGCGTCACGTTCC
>JBDTXW010000275.1:0-3560 GCA_040005975.1 Betaproteobacteria bacterium
GCGGAGCGCGCATGCAGGAAGGCGTCAGTTCGCTCTTCCAGATGGCCAAGACGACCGCGGTTCTGCAGGAGCTGTCGAAGGCGCGACTGGCGTTCGTTTCGATACTGACCGATCCGACGATGGGCGGCGTGTCGGCGAGCTTCGCGATGATCGGCGATATCGTCATCGCCGAGCCGGGTGCCCTGATCGGCTTCGCGGGCCCGCGCGTGATCGAGCAGACGGTCCGCGAAAAGCTTCCGGAAGGATTCCAGCGCGCCGAGTTCCTGCTGGAAAAAGGCGCGATCGACATGATCGTCGATCGCCGTCAGTTGAAGGACGAATTGCCCAGACTGCTGACCCTGTTGCAGCGGCAGCCGCTGCCGACTTAGCTGACCTAGGCTATCCCGGCGCATGCGCGCCGTCGCCCCGTGAGCCCGCCCTCCACACTTGCCGAGTGGCTCGCGTACCTCGAAACGCTGCACCCCAAGGCGATCGCGCTCGGGCTCGACCGCGTGCGAAGTGTGGGTTCCCGCCTGGATATCGCGACGAACTGCCCGGTGCTGACCGTCGCCGGGACCAATGGCAAGGGCTCGACGTGCGCGCTGCTCGAGCACATGCTGCGCGCCGATGGGTACCGCGTCGCGATGTACACCTCGCCGCATCTGCTGCGCTACAACGAGCGCGTTCGCATCGCCGGCACCGAGGTGAGCGACGCTGCGCTGTGCGAGGCCTTCGCCGCGGTCGAGGCGGCGCGCGCCGGCACGCCGCTCACGTACTTCGAATTCGGCACGCTGGGCGCGCTGTGGCTGTTCGCCCGGCAAGCGCTCGACGCGCTGATCCTCGAAGTGGGACTCGGCGGGCGGCTCGACGCCGTCAACATCGTCGACCACGACGTCGCGATCGTCACGACGATCGCCATCGATCACGTCGACTATCTCGGGCCGACGCGGGAGGCCATCGGCCGCGAAAAAGCGGGCATCCTCCGCCCGGACAAACCGGCGATCTGTGCCGACCGCGATCCGCCGGCATCGTTGATCGCCTACGCCGCGGCGATCGGCGCGACGCTTCTGCGCCTCGGCCGCGACTTTGGCTACACCGCGCAGACCGCACAGTGGGATTACTGGGGACCTGCCGGCGCGCGGCACGGCCTGCCTTATCCCGCTCTGCGCGGCAATTATCAGCTCGCCAACGCATCGACCGCGCTGGCCGCGGCCGACGTCCTGCGCGATCGGCTTCCGCTGTCGATGGGCGCGGTGCGCGCCGCGCTGGTCGGTATCGAGTTGCCGGGCCGTTTCCAGGTGCTTCCAGGGCGGCCGGTCACCGTCCTGGACGTCGCGCACAATGTGCAGGCGGCGCACGCGCTGGCCGACAATCTGGGCGCCATGGGATTTCATCCGCGGACGATCGCCGTCTTTGGCATCCTCGCGGACAAGGACGTCGACGCGGTGATCGCCGCGCTGCTCCCGCGTGTCGACCGGTGGCTTGTGGCAACGCTGCCGCCGCCGCGCGGCGCGACGGCCGCGGCGCTACGGCAGCGCTTGCAAGACGCCGGCGCCGCGCCCGACGCGGTGCGCGAATACGCCGATCCGGCGGCCGCGTACCGCGCGGCGCGCGAGGATGCAGCGGAAGCTGATAGAATTATCGTTTTTGGCTCGTTTCTGACCGTCGCCGCGGTACTGGCGATGAGGGAGCGAACCGTTACGGGCGGGGATCTGCACGATGTATCGCTGCCGCCGAGCCGCGCCTGAAGCGCGAGCCGTCTCGCGGCGAGGCGCTGCGCCGATCCGCTTGATTCAACCCCGTCTGGCCCCAACTGAACCGAATGGCGACCCGTCCCGAGATTGCCGAGCCCGCAGTCGATGAACTGAAGCGGCGCGCCCGCCGCCGCCTCGTAGGTGCGGTCGTGCTCGCGCTGTCGGCAGCGGTAGTATTGCCGATGCTGCTGGAAAGCGATCCCAAGCCGCTCGGCAATGACGTCTCGATCCAGATCCCTCCGATCGATCAGGGCAAGTTCGTGACACCTCTTTCGCCGGACAGGAGCGGTGAAGCCAAAGCTGGCGCCGAGCTGCAGCCCGTCGCGCCGCCCGCGACGGCCGACAGCGGCGTATCCACGCCGGACCGCTCGCTTGCCGCGGCCGAGCAACGCGTATTGGGTCAGTCCGGCGCAAGCCGCGCACCGGCGATCATGTCGTCCGCACCCGACGCGATGCGCCCGCAGGCTCCGGTTGCTGCGCCGAGCGGTGCGCCTGCCGCGGCGTCGCGGACCGACAGAGCACCCACGCCCGGCGACACGCTATTCGTGCAGGTCGCCGCGCTGGCCGACAGCAAGGCTGCTGCCGAACTGGCCGCGAAACTGACGGCGGTCGGGTTTCCGGCCCGCGTCGAGCCCGTCGCCACACCGCAAGGACCGGTGCAGCGCGTGCGCGTCGGCGCCTATGCGTCGCGCGAAGCGGCGGATGTTGCGCTCGCCAACATCAAGGCCGCGGGCTACGGCAGCGCGATCGTCACTTCGCAATGACCGCATTCGATTTCATCGTTATCGGCATCATCGGCCTGTCGACCGTGTTTGCGTTCGCCCGCGGCTTCGTGCGCGTGGTGATCTCGCTGGCGGCGTGGGTGGTAGCGCTGGTTGCGGCGTTCCAGTATGCCGACACGCTCGCTGCGTGGCTGCCTGCGCTGGGCGGGGCATCGCGCGCGCGTTACATCGCCGCCTTCGTGGTGATCGTCGCCGTCGTGCTGCTCGTCGGCGCGCTCTTCGGCTGGCTGCTCTCGCGCCTGGTGCGCGCAGTCGGCTTAGGCTTCGTCGACCGCTCGCTGGGTGCCGTGCTGGGTCTGGCGCGCGGCCTGCTGATCGTCGTCATCGGCGTGTTGATAGGCGGCTTGACGACCTTGCCGCAGCAGGAATGGTGGCGGCATGCGATGTTCGCGCCGGCGCTGGTCGATGCGGCGTTGAGCTTGAGACCCTGGCTGCCGCAGGCCTGGGCCGAGCAGCTCGCCTTTCCGCGGTCCGAGCGGCGACCCGCCAAGTCGGTCGTCCAGGCAGGAGCCGGCTGACATGTGTGGAATCATCGGCGCCGTCACGCACACACCCGTCAACCAGCTTCTCTACGACGGACTGCTGCTGCTGCAGCACCGCGGCCAGGATGCGGCCGGCATCGTGACCAGCGAAGGCCCGGTCTTCCACATGTACAAGGGGCCCGGCTACGTGCGCGATGTGTTCCGTACGCGGAACATGCGCGACCTGATGGGCAACACCGGCATCGGCCATTGCCGCTATCCGACGGCCGGCTCGGCCACCTCCGACCTCGAGTCCCAGCCGTTCTATGTCAACTCCCCGTTCGGCATCACGCTCGCGCACAACGGCAACCTGACCAACAGCGAGGCGCTCAAGCGCGAGCTCTTCCAGCTCGACTTCCGCCACGTCAACACCAATTCGGATTCCGAAGTCCTGCTCAACGTGCTCGCGCTCGAGCTCGAGCGCGCCGCGCATCATGCCAAGCTCGACGCCAACGCGATCTTCGCCGCGGTCGCCGCCGTGCACAAGCGCTGCCGCGGTGCGTATGCGATCGTCGCAATGATCG
>JBDTXW010000276.1:0-3559 GCA_040005975.1 Betaproteobacteria bacterium
CCGGTCGTGTGCATCACCGCGTGCGCGATCTCGAAGCTGCGCTTGTTGATGCGCGCCAGAATCTCCAGCGCTACGCCGACCCAGGCTTCGGGCCCGGCCTTGCGCCACGATTTCTCGGCGGCGGCGATCGCGTTGAAAAGCTGATCGAGGTCGACGCGCGGATAGCTGATGCCGAGCGTGATGCCGTAGGGCGAGCGCTCGCCGCCGACCGTGCCGACGGTTCCGGGCAAGGTCATCGGAAACGGCCTGTTCGCCAGCGCGTCGAACGCCGCCTTGCCGGCATCGGCGGCGCCTTCGCCGTAGACCTTCGGACTCGGCGACTCCGGAAACGGCGACCAATAGCCGCGCTCGGCGATCGCCTTCAGTGCCAGATCAATCAACGCGCGATGGCGCTCGAACAACGGATGGGACACGGCGTGCTCTCCTGACTGCGTTTAGTGAAACCGATCGATGTGCCGGCGCTCGCCGCCCTTTTTAAATTACGCTCCCTGGTCGAAGTCGACGACGACCTTGTCGGTGACCGGGTAGCTCTGGCAGCACAATATGAATCCGCGCGCGACTTCGTAGTCCTCCAGCGCGAAATTGACGTCCATGTCGACTTCGCCCTCGACCAGCTTGGCGCGGCAGGTCGAGCAGACGCCACCCTTGCAGGAGTAGGGCAACTCGATGCCACGTTGCAGCGCAGCGTCGAGGATGTTCTCCTTCGTTTTTTCGAGCGTATATTGTCGCACCGATCCGTCGATGATGACTGTCACCTCGCATTGGGCGTGCGCAGCGTCCGGCGCCGGCTGCGGCTTGTGCTGGTGCTTCGGAATGCTGGCCGCGAACAATTCGATCTTGATGCGCGACCTCGGCATGCCGTGCGCCTGCAGCGACTCCGCGACCGCCTGCATCATGCCGTCGGGCCCGCAGACGAATGCGGTGTCGATGTCGGGCAGGTCGACCCAGTGCTCGATCAGCGCATCGGCTTTTTTCCGATCGATGCGGCCGTTCAGGATGTCGATGTCCTGCGGCTCGCGGCTCATCACGTAGATGAGGCTGAAGCGCTCGAGGAAGCGATCCTTCAGATCGGCCAGCTCCTCGCGGAACATGACCGCGCTCGACGAGCGGTTGCCATAGAACAGCGTGAATCGGCTGTGCGGCTCGGTAAAGAGCGTCGTCTTGACGATCGACAGCAGCGGCGTGATGCCGCTGCCGGCGGCGAATCCCAGGTAGTGCTTGCGATTACCGGCGGCGAGCGGCACGTTGAAGTGGCCGAGCGGCGGCATCACATCGATCTTCTGCCCCGGTTCGATCTTTTCGTTGGCCCAGGTCGAGAAGAGCCCGCCTGGCGCTTTCTTCACCGCCACCCGCAGTGTCTGGTCCTGCACCGCCGAGCAGATCGAATACGAGCGACGCACGTCGTCGGTGCCGATCGTCGTGCGCAACGTCAGGTGCTGGCCGGGCTCGAAGCGGAATGCCTCGCGTAGCGTCGGAGGCACGTCGAAGGTCAGCGCAATCGCATCGCGCGTCTCGCGGGCCACCGAGGCGATCGTCAACGGATGGAATTTGCTCACTGCGGATTAAGGCTTGGCGCGCGCTCGACCAGAAGAGTCGCGTCAATGCGGCTTGAAGTAGTCGAATGGCTCGAGGCAAGAATCGCAGCGGTGCTGCGCCTTGCACGGCGTCGCGCCAAAACGCGACAGCTCGCGCGTGCGGGTCGAGCCGCAACGCGGACATGGCACCGCTGGCGTCGGCTCGCGGCGGGAGAGCCCCGCGATGCCGATCCTTTGCACGCCGGCGCGCGTGCCCGGCGGCGCGATCCCGTACTCGGCCAGCCGTACTCTCGCCGCGGGCGCGATCCAGTCGGTCGTCCAGGCGGGAGAAAGACGCGTCTCGATCCGGGCACCGGCGATGCCCGCGCCGGCCAGTGCCGCGGCGACGTCGGCGGCGATCACCTCGGTCGCCGGACAACCCGAATAGGTCGGCGTCAGCGTCACGACCCATTCGTCGCCGCGCCAGGCGAGCTCGCGCACGACGCCGAGATCGACCAGCGAGATCACCGGAATCTCCGGATCGGGAATCGCCGCGAGCGCGGCCCAGACGCTGTCCAGCGTCGGCCGGCTTGGCGCGGCGGCCGCCATCCCGCTCACCACTGGGCTCCCGCGTACGCGCGCTGCAGCCACTGCATCTGCGCGAGCATCGGGCCGATGTGCTCCGTGTGGACGCCCTGCCGGCCGCCGCGTCCGCCGCTCCCCTGCATCCAGCCGTTGGACGGCTGCGTCAGCGTAGCCTCGGAGAGCACCGCGGCGACACGCTGCTGCCATGGCGCCGCCAGCTTGCGGTGATCGCAGGCGATGCCCGCATCGATCAACGCGATGTCGATCGCGTCGGCCTCGAACATTTCGCCCGTGTACATCCACCGATCGTCGACCGCCCCCTGCATCCTGGCATGGCTCTCCTCGGTGCCGTCTCCCAGGCGAATGACCCAGTCGGTGCTGCGCTCGCCGTGGTAGTGCACTTCCTTCACTGCCTTCGCCGCGATCTCGGCGACGCGCGCATCGGATGAAGCCGAGAGACCACACAGCAGCAGCTCGTGCCATACGTCGAAGTAGAACTGCCGCGCCATCGTATCGGCATAGTTGCCGTTGGGCTGCTCGACCAGCATAAGGTTGCGGAATTCGCCCGCATCACGCATGAATGCGAACTCGTCCTCGCTGCGTCCTTTGCCCTTGATGCGAGCTTCGACTTCGCCCGCGTAGGCGAACCAAAGCCGCGACTGGCCGAGGAGATCAAGGCCGACGTTGGTCGTCGCGATGTCTTCTTCCAGCACCGGCCCGTGGCCGACCCATTCACCAAGGCGCTGCGCCAGGATCAGATCGCTGTCGGCCAACCGCAGCAGGTATTCGAGCAGTGTCCGGTCGCGGTCCATCAGATGTGCTTGACTTCATCGGGCATCGGAAAGAACGTCGGATGGCGGTACACCTTGCTCGACGCCGGCTCGAACAGCGGCTCCTTGTCGCCGGGCGAGCTGGCCGCGATGTCCGAGGAGCGCATTGCCCAGATGCTGACGCCCTCGTTGCGCCGCGTGTAGACGTCGCGCGCATTCTTGATCGCCATCTCCGCGTCGGGCGCGTGCAGGCTGCCGACGTGCTTGTGCGCGAGCCCGTGCTGGCTGCGGATGAAGATTTCCCACAATGGCCATTCGCGACTCATATTTGCCTCCTGTCGGCTAGGCCGCCTGCTTCGCTGCGGCCGCGCGCTTTTCGGCATGCGCGAGCGCTGCCTCGCGCACCCAGGCGCCTTTCTCCCAGGCATCGACGCGGGCACGCAGGCGCTCGCGGTTGCACGGCCCGTTGCCCTTGACGACCTCGTAGAGCTCGTTCCAGTCGATCGCGCCGAAATCGTAGTGGCCGCGTTCGGCGTTCCACTTGAGCTCCGGATCGGGCATGCTGATGCCGAGAAAGTCCGCCTGCGGCACCGTCTGATCGATAAAGCGCTGGCGCAGCTCGTCGTTCGACAGGATCTTGATTTTCCATTGCGCCGACTGCGCGCTGTGCACCGAGCTCGCGTCGGGCGG
>JBDTXW010000277.1:0-3548 GCA_040005975.1 Betaproteobacteria bacterium
CAGCGGCCGGGGCGGCACCCTTTGCAGCAGGCGCTGTGGCCGGCGCGGCCGGCGCCGCGGCGGGCGCAGCTGGCGGAGCGGGTGGCGTGCCCTGCGCGCCTCCGGCCGCTGCCGGCCCACCCTCGCGGGCACGACGGCCCTCGCCCTTCGGCGGCGGCGCGGCGGCCTGGGTCGGCGCCACGACCCTGACGTTTCTCGCCGGCGCGGCGCTAGCCGGTGCAGCCTGGAGTTGCGCCGCGGCGGCGGGTTCGAGCGGCCGGCCAGGATTGGCCGCCAGCGCGGCCTGCCTGGCCGCAAAAGCGGGGGGCGGCGCCGGCGGCTTGGTCCGGGCGACGACATCGCGTTGCAGCGCTCGCGCTGGCGGTTTGCCGGCTGCCGCAGCGCCCGCTGCGGGGGCGGCCACGAGGCTGGCACGGGTCGGAGCGACCTGGGCAACCGCGCTCACCGCTTGCCGCGCCACCACGTCGCGCGGGACCTGGATCGCCGCGCGCGCCACCGGCTGCGACTGCACGAATGCCGTCGCGGGCACCGCAGTCACCCCACCGGGCGCTTCCCGGTTGATGTAGGTGACATTGGTCACCGTCGTATTAGTCGTGTAGCTGTTGTACACGTTGGTGATGTTGACGTTAGTAACTCGCGTATTGCTGATGTTGACGTTGGTGAAATAGTCGCGGCTGACGCGATACGAGGGCAGATAGACCTCACCGGGCCCGAGCGGGAACCAGGCGATACCGGACGCGGTGCCGCCGACCGACAGCGACAGGCTAAAATCACCGCCGCCGATGAATGCGACCAGCGCCGGGGCGTAGATCGGCCGCACGTTGACCGGACCGGGTATCCATCCCCAGCGACCGGTCACGTAGGCCCAGCGGCCGTAGTGATAGGGTGCGAATCCCCACGGCGCTTCGTCGATCCAGGTCCAGCCCCATGGATCGATCCAGGACCACCGGCCGGTGCGGTACGGCGCCCATCCGCTCGGGACCGAGCGCGGATACCAGACGTTGCCGTAGGCTGCGACTACGCTCCAACTGCCGTATTGATCGAGGTCCTCATAGCCGATCACGTCGCGCGATACATAGCGTGCGGACAGCGACGCATCGTAGCGGCGATCGCGCTCGGCAGCCCAGCGGTCAAATGGGTCAGGCGCTCCGATGTCGCTGTACTCGTAATCGCGCAACCCCGTTCCGCTGAAGCTGTAGCGGTCCCCGGCGCCGATGCGATAGGCGGCGCCTTCGCCGTAGGCTTCACCGGAGCCGGCCAGCACGGCCAGGCTCGTGACGTTGCCGTCGGGATTCACATCGATGCGATAGCGACCCGCGCCGCTGATCGTGAACGCGAGATTCGGCGTGTCGATCTCGAGGATTTCGTCGCGCTCGAAACGCGAGACTCGCACGTACAGCGAGCCCTGGGCGAGCTCGATCTGGGCGGCGCGATCATCGAGGTTCAGTATGTTGACGCTGGTCGACGCACCGAGACGCACGGCAACGTTGCCCGCCTGCAACTCGGCGCGACCGTTGGCGTCGGCCCACAGGCGGTCGCCGGTGACCAGCGGCCGGTTCGGCGCGGCCAGCGCCCACTCGTCTACGCCCGCCGGCGCGAAACTCACGGTACCGTTGAAGTAGCTCAGCCGCGCAACGCGTGCCGGAGGATCGGCAAGGCCGATGCCGGACAGAAGTAACATCGCGGCGCCGACCAAGACGACCGTCAGAAGCCGCGTCGGGGATTGGGTTTTGCTCATGCTGTTTTCCTCGGTTCTTGAGTGGTAGCGAGTGCCAATACAGGCAAAAATTACCGCATCCGTTGCATCTATTACGCATGGCGGCGCATCAGTGCGCCGATGCCAAAAACCGAGCAGAAAGTGTGCCCGTAGTGCTAAATCTGCGCCCGGAGCGAGCCCCGTTGCCGGCAAGAGTCACCGCGGTAGACGCAATGCGACTGAACTCGCCCGCTGTATCTCTGGTGCCATTAACGCGGCAACGCCGCGTTGCGCCGACACAGAATCGGTAACGAGAAGTGTCCGCCGCGAAAATCGGGCGCACGATTGTCGCCAAACGGCAACATTCGGGGCACGCAGCCTGACGCCGCGCGATGGGTCAGCAGCCCGATCAGGCGTCCGCGGCGGCGGCGTGCAGGCAATGCTCGACCCATTGCGCGGTCAACTTTTCCTGCACGGCGTTCTGCGAGAGGCGCGCGTCCAGTCCGGCAAAGTCGACGCTATCGAGCGATTGGTCCTGATTGAAGCAGGAAAAGACGTAACTCAGCTTGCCGGTGACCGGATCGTGCTGGGGTTGCAGGCATTGCGCGCAGATCTCCTTCATCATGCATTGCATCGGCGAATTGATCGACGCGATGCCGCGATGCGACGGCTTGAGATACGGCTTCAGCACCGTGTGCCGCGCCGCGGCGACCGCCGCCATCATCTTGTCCGATCCGATGGCGATAATGCGGTCGGCCGCACCTGCCGCGATCGTCGATTCACCGAGCTCGCCTTTCGCGTAGGCGAGAATCCCCTGCACGATGTTGCCGACAAAGCTAAAGTCCTGCGGCCGCCGCGGAGCGAACCCCGGCGCCTCGTCGCAGCACCATACGACGACGTCGGCGGCTGCCTCGATGTCGGCGATCTTGTAGCGGTCGATCATGTGCCGGTAACCGGCGAAATAAAGAACCTTCGAGCCGGCATTGCGAAACGCCTGGCCGATCGAGAAAAGCACCGCATTGCCCAGCCCGCCGCCGGCGAGTATCACCGTCTCGCCCGGCTGGATCTCGGTCGGCGAGCCGGTGGGCCCCATCAGCACGATCGGCTCGCCGCGCTCGAGCTGCGCGCAAAGGTCCGACGAGCCGCCCATTTCGAGGACGATCGTCGATACCAGGCCACGCTCGCGATCGACCCACGCACCGGTCAGCGCGAGCCCTTCCATCGCCAGCCTCGTGCCGGCGGTGCGCTGCGCCAGCGATTCGAAATTCTGCAGACGATAAAACTGGCCCGGGGCGAATTTTCGCGCGGCCGCGGGCGCGTGTACGACGACCTCGATGATCGTCGGCGTCAGCCGGACGACGCGCTCGACGCTGGCCCGCAGCTCGCCGTTGACCAGCAAGAGGAATCCGGCGTCGTCGAGCGAGGACGCCGGCGCGATGCGAGCGAGCATGCGGCTGACGATCGGGTAGCCCTGCTTGGCGCTCCCCATCGCCTTGACGACGTTGCCGAAGTACGACGGGTGCAGGTCGCCGAAATAGCTGATACCGCGCCCGTCCGGCTCGATCGCCGTCAACACGTGCGCGATGGCGGGCTTGGCAAGCCCCGGCACCGGCCTGACGGCGTTTCCCTCTTCGTCGACCGCACGAAAATATTTGCCGTCAAGATGGAAATGCGCGGTGTCCTCGCGGGCGAGCACCGTATTCGGCTGCGTGCCGGCAGCGATCAGGACGGTGCGCGCCGAGAGCGAGGCGCGCCCGGATTCGTGCCAGACGCCGTCGCCATCGTTGTGTTGGATCGACACCTGCAACGCGCTGGCGCGCCCGCGCGCATCGACATCGATCGCCAGCGGCGT
>JBDTXW010000278.1:0-3541 GCA_040005975.1 Betaproteobacteria bacterium
GCACCGGCGCGCCGCAGTCGGGGCAGGG
This sequence comes from Betaproteobacteria bacterium, assembly GCA_040005975.1. GTDB lineage: Bacteria > Pseudomonadota > Gammaproteobacteria > Burkholderiales > Casimicrobiaceae > PALSA-1003. The sequence continues at coordinate 29 of JBDTXW010000278.1, forward strand.
TTTTCCGAAGCGACCGTGTACGGCCATTTGCGGCCGGAAGGCGGTGACCCCTTCGGGAAATTCCTCGCCTGCCTCGCGCCGCAGGCGCTCGGTCCATTCGGCGAGCACTGCCTTGGCCGAAGTGAACAATAGCCCCGTATCCTGTGCGGTAAGCTTGTGCGTCAGCGCCAGCGGCGACAGCCGCGCGCGATGCAGGATCTCGTCCGAATAAGCGTTGCCGATGCCGCTGAACAGCCGCGGATCGGTCAGCGCGCGCTTGAGTGTATGGTTCTCCTGCTTAATCCGCGCGGCAAAGGCGGCGGCGTCGATGTCCTGGATCTCGACGCCGCCCCGGTCGAACGCCGCCAGCGCCGCGTCGCCGTCGACGAGGTGCAGCGACGCCCGTTTGCGGGTACCGGCCTCGGTGAACACGAGCACGCCGGTGTCGAACGCGAAGGTCGCCAGCGTGATCCGCGCCGGCGGCTTGGTTGCCGGCTGCTGCCAGCGCAAGCGGCCGGCGATCATCAGGTGAAGGAGGAGGAAGAGCTCGCCTTCGAGCTCGATGACGATGCGCTTGCCGACCCGCCGGATGCCGGCGACGCGTCGGCCCACGGCATCGATGATCGGCGGCACGGCGGTGCGCAGCACGAACGGACTGGTCAGGCGGAGTGCTTCGATCCGCCGGCCGGCGATACGCCGCTCCAGCGCTTCGACGTAGATGGCGACATCGGGGAGCTCCGGCATCGGCGCGTCGTCTAGACGGCGAGGAGCGCGCCCACTGCCGCGCCGGCAGCAAGCAGCCACAGCGGATGGACGCGCGTCACCAGCGCCAGCACGGCGGTCGCCACGGTCAGGCCGACGGCGATCGATGAATGGTCGACGGTGCGCGCGAGTATGAAGCCGCTGGCGAGAACCAGTCCGACGGTGACCGGCGCGAGGCCGTGCTGGATCGCCTTTCGCAGCGGCGCATCGCGAAAGCGGTCCCAGACATGGGCGACGGCGAAAGTCAACGCCGATGACGGCGCGCAAATCGCGATCGTACAGACCAGCGCGCCAAGAAAGCCATCCACTTGCCAGCCGATGAGGCTGACGATCAGCATGTTGGGGCCCGGGGCAGCCTGCGCGATCGCAAACGCCTGTGCGAAGTCGGCGTCGGTCAGCCAATGCGCGTTTTCGACGACGCGGCGGTGAATCTCGGGAATCAGCGCGTTGACTCCGCCTATCGCCAGAAACGACAGCAGCGAGAATTGCTGCGCGAGGTCGGCCAGCAACGGCAGGTTCATCGCTGCATCCACCAGGCGATCGCGATCGACAGCGGCGCGAGTATCGCCAGCGCCCAGAGCAGCGGAACGCGCAACAGCCCGATCGCGACGAAGGCCAGCGCGCCCATCGCGATTTGCCATGCGATGCCCCTGAGCGGCTGGGCCATCTTTATCCCCATGGCGATCACCAGCCCGGTCGCGGCTGCCGATACGCCGTTGGTCGCGCTGCGTACGGCCTCGATCGCCGCGAATTGCGCGTACAGCGCTGCCAGCGCGAGAACGATCAGGAACGGCATCAGCATCAGCCCGAGTGCCGCCGCCGCCGACCCCGACGGCCCGTGGAACCGGCTGCCGACGATGATCGAAACATTGACGATGTTCGGGCCGGGCAGGAATTGCGACAGCGACAGCACCTCGATGAATTCGCGTTCGCTGAGCCAGCGCCGTTGCTCGACCAGCATGCGGCGCGCGAACGGCAGCACGCCGCCAAATCCCTGCATGCCGACGATCAGGAATCCGAAGAACAGCGCTCGCCGCGAAGGCGGCGGCTGCGGGGCGGGATCGGCGCTCATCGCAGCCGGACGATCGCTTATGGCTTCAGCGCCCGGTACAGGAAGGGCAGGCTGACATTCATCCGGTAATCGACGTCGGAGTGATTGTCATCGTATTCCTCGTACGTGTGCCCGATCCCTGCCTGCGTCAGACGTGCCGACAGGATCCGCGTTCCGTAATGAATGTGGTACTGGTCTCGCCAGCCGCAATCGATATAGATGCCGCGCAGCGATTTGAGGTTGGCCTTGTGCTTCGCGACCAGGTTGATCGGGTCGTGCGCAAGCCACGCCTTCCAGCGCTTTGCGATCGGCTCGCCGGTCTCCAGATTGAACGGGAGCCGGAACCCGAGCGGTGCCTTCGGATCAGGATCGTAGGTGGCGGCCATGCACAGGTTCATGATCGTGTGGCCTTCTGCGACAGACACCTTTTCGGCTTCCCAGACGTGCTCGAGGAAGCGCTTGACGCGCCCATCGTCGCGGCCGGCGCCAAGATGCGCACGCTGTCCTTCGCGAAGCGCATCGTAGCGGCCGGGCTTGCGCTTGACGGGCCGGAACCGCGCCAGGTCGTTCAGCGTATTCGGCCAATCGTGCCAATAGACGAAATCGAAATACGAATCGCCCGAATGATCGGCGATCGCTCCCCAGTGCTGCGCGTACTTCATGCCATGGATGATCGCGCCATAACCACCGGACGACTTGCCGAAACAGCCGCGGTGGTCGCGGCTATCAAGCGTGCGGAACTCGCGGTCGACGAACGGAATCAGTTCGCGCGTCAGGTAATCGGCGTAGTTGCCTATCGCCGACGAGTTGACGTACTGGTTGCCGCCGAGCGCGGTAAAGCAGTCCGGGAAGACGATGATCGCCGGCCCCATCTTCCGCTCATGGATCAGCCGCGCCGCGCGCTCGGGGACATTGTCGGAAAAAGGCTTCCAGTTCACGTGGGCGAGTCCCGATCCGGTAAAGCCGACCATGTCCCACAGCACCGGAAAACGCCGCCCACGGCCTTTGCCCGATCCGTCGTATTGCGGCGGCAGCCAGACGCCGAGCTTGCGCACGTGCGGATCACCCAGCGCGTTGCCGTCGAGAACGTTCGACGTATGCTCGACGATGACGAGCGTTCCGTCCGGACCCTTACGGCGTTTGAGCGCCATGCGCTGCCTCGCGGTGTTTGCGGAGGCGAAATTGTAGCTCAGGCGCCGGCTTCAGCGCTCGAGGATCGCGGTCACGCCCATGCCGCCGGCGGTGCAAATCGAGATCAGGCCGCGGCCCGTGCCGCGCTGCTGCAATTGCTTGGCCAGCGTGCCGACGATGCGCGTACCGGTCGCGGCGAACGGATGGCCGAGCGCGACACTGCCGCCGCAGGGATTGAGCCTGCCGCGATCGATCTCGCCCAGCGCGCCGCCACGCTTGAGCGTCGAGCGGCAATAATCGTCGGACGACCAGGCGGCGAGCGTGCAGAGGACCTGCGCGGCGAACGCTTCGTGAATCTCGTAGATGTCGAATTCCTGCAGGCCCAGCCCCGCGCGATCGAGCATCGTCGGAACCGCGTAGGTTGGCGCCATCAGCAAGCCTTCCGGTGGACCGATGATGCCGGCGAAATCGACGGCGGCGACCGCCCAATGCGTCAGATACGCCTGCGCGGACAGCCCGCGCGCCTTCGCCCATGCGTCGGAGGCGAGCAGCACGCAGGACGCCCCGTCGGTCAGCGGCGTGCTGTTGCC
>JBDTXW010000279.1:0-3529 GCA_040005975.1 Betaproteobacteria bacterium
TTTGCCTTTGCAGGCCGTCGAACCCCGGCGTCTGTACCGACAGATCGCCGAGCAAATCGCACATCTGATCGCCAGCGGCGAGTTTCTGCCGGGATCGCGGCTGCCCGCCGAACGCGAGCTCGCCGCGTCGCTCGGCGTCAGCCGCGCGTCGGTGCGCGAGGCAATCATCTCGCTGGAAATCGGCGGCCTGGTCGAGGTGCGCGTCGGCACCGGCATCTTCGTGGCGGCGATGGCCGCGCCGCGCGCGTCGGCGACCGACGACGAAGGCCCCGGCCCGTTCGAGCTCCTCGACGCACGCAAACTGGTCGAGGGCGAAATCGCGGCGCTCGCGGCCGTGCGCAGCCAGCCATCCGACATCGAGGCATTGCGGCAAAGCGTGCGCGAGATGGAAGCCGGGATCCGGGATTTTGCGCAGCGCGAAGCGATCGATCGCGAGTTTCATCTGCGTATCGCCAAGGCGACCGGCAACAGCTCGCTGGAGCTGGTCGTCGGCGGCCTGTGGGACCAGCGCGCCGAGCTGTGGGGGCGCATGCAGCAGCATTTCCATACTCCCGAACTGGCGCTCAAAACCATCGAGGATCACGATGCGATCGTCGGTGCGATCGCGGCCCACGACGCAGCAGCGGCCCGCGCGGCGATGCACCGGCACCTGTCGCGCGTGGCGCGCGAGTTCCAGCGCGGCGTCGACGGCACCCGGCGCGGCGCTGCGCCACGCAAGGCACCACGGCCGCGACCCGCAGCCAAGCCCCGGCAGTCGAGAGCGCGACCATGAATCAGACGCAAGCCCGCCGTTCACAAGGATTCGCAGGCGCAGTCCGCCAGCCCTGGCGCAGGTTTTCATCAACGTAATGGAGGAGTCTCATGAGCAATAGTCTTTCCCACTTCAAGCCGGCACGTCGCAACGCGCTGCAAGTCGCGCTCGCCGGGCTCTGCGCCGCTGTCGCATTGACGCTGGGGACGCAGTACGCCGGTGCGCAGGTACCCGCGATGCCCAAGAGCCCGGTGACGATCAACATCGTCGACGTCGCCGGTGACCTGGCGCTGACGCAGACCGCCATCGAGCTCTATCAGCAAAAGCATCCGCAACTGGTCAGCAAGATCAATTTCACCAAGGCTCCGGCGCCCGAGCTTCCGGGCAAACTGAAGGCGATGCAGGACGCCGGCCGCAGCGACATCGACCTGGTGCTGACGGGCACCGACTTCCTCGCTGCCGGCATCGAGCAGGGCGTTCTGACCAAGCTGCTGCCGACCTATGCGGGCAAGTTCCCCAACCTGACGGCGAACTATCAGCCGGCTGCGGCAAAGATGCAGGAGCTCGCGCAGGATTACGGCGTGACCGTCGTGTTCATGCCGGCGGGGCCGCTCATCGAATACAACCCGGACAAGGTCAAGCAGGCGCCGACGACGCCGGCCGAGCTGCTCACCTGGTGCAAGGCGAACCCGAACCGGCTGATCTACGCGCGTCCGGCCAATTCCGGCCCTGGCCGGACGTTCATCATGGGATTGCCGTACATCCTCGGCGACAGTAATCCGAAGGATCCAGTCAAGGGATGGGACAAGACCTGGGCCTACCTGAAGGATCTCAATTCGTGCATCGAGTACTACCCGACCGGCACCGGCGCCGTGATGAAGGAGCTCGGCGAAGGCTCGCGCGATATCACGCTGACAATGACCGGCTGGGACCTGAACCCGCGCATCCTCGGCATCGTGCCCAAGACCTACAAGGTTGAACCGTTCAAGGGCATGACCTGGATCAACGACGCGCACTACATGGTGATCCCGAAGGGCGTGGCGGCGGACAAGGTCGCGGTCGTGCTCGATCTGATGGCGTTCCTGCTGACGCCCGAGGCCCAGGCCTACACCTATGACAAGGGTTACTTCTATCCGGGTCCGGCGGTAAAAAACGTGCCGCTGTCGATGGCGCCGAAGGAGAGCCAGGACCTAATCAAGGAATATGGGCGTCCCGAATACGAAGGCTGGCTGACACGGTTTCCGCACACGCAATCGCTGCCACCGCAGGCACAGGTCGAAGCGTTCCGCATCTGGGATCAGCAGGTAGGCGCGCAAAAGACCAAGTGACGCATTTGCCCCGGGAGCGGCCCGCCGTCGCGGAGGGCCGCGATCGGTCATTGGAGGCGTCAGCAGTCAGCACATAAGCACAAAGTGGGGGAGGCATCTTGAGAATCGATCGGGCAGGAAAATCAGTAAACGCGCCGCGGTGCGGCCAGCGCAGCTTCGGCAAAGAGCTCGCGGGTCTGTGCGCCGGGATCGCGCTGCTGGCCGGGTTGCCGGCCATCGCGCCGGCGCAGTCACCGCAGCTTCCTAAGAGCCCGATCACGATCAACGTCGTCGACGTCGCCGGCGACCTCGCGCTGACGCAAGGCGCAATCGAGGCGTACCAAGCAAAGCATCCGAGCCTGGTTGCCAAGGTCAATTTCACCAAGGCGCCGGCGCCCGAGCTGCCGGCGAAGCTGCAAGCGATGCAGGCGGCCGGACGCAGCGACATCGACCTGGTATTGACCGGTGTCGTCGCGCTTTCCGCCGGCATCGACCAAGGGCTCTGGATAAAAATGCTGCCTGATCATGCGGCGAGCTTTCCCGGCGTGCTCGACAACTACCTGCCCGCGGCGCGCAAGATGCAGGATCTGGCGCAGGGCGAGGCGCTGGTCGTGACGTTCATGCCGGCGGGTCCGCTGCTCGAATACAATCCGGACAGGGTCAAGCAGGTGCCGACGACACCGGCCGAACTGCTCGCCTGGTGCAAAGCGAATCCGAACCGTTTCGGCTACGCGCGCCCGGCCAACTCGGGTCCCGGATTCACGTTCCTGATGGGGCTGCCGTACCTGCTCGGCGACAAAGATCCGCGCGATCCGGTCAAGGGTTGGGACAAGACGTGGGCGTTCCTGAAGGAGCTCGATTCCTGCATCGAGTACTACACGACCGGCACCGGGGCGATCATGAAGGAGCTGGGCGAAGGCTCACGCGACATGACAGTCACGATGACCGGCTGGGACTTGAATCCGCGCATCCTCGGCATCGTCCCCAAGAACTACAAGGTGACGCCGTTCAAGAACATGACCTGGGTCAATGACGCGCACTACATGGCCGTGCCCAAAGGCGTGTCGCCCGAGAAGCTTGCTGTCGTACTGGACCTGATGGCGTATCTGCTCAAACCGGAAGCGCAGGCCCTGACCTATGACAAGGGCTATTTCTACCCCGGTCCGTCGGTAAAAAACGTTCCGCTTTCGATGGCGCCGAAGGAAAGTCAGGACGCGATCCGCGAGTTCGGCCGCCCGGAATACGAAGGCTGGCTCGCCCAGTATCCGCACGTGCCGACGCTCGAAGCCAAGGCGGTCGTCGAAGCCTTTCGGCGCTGGGACAGCGAAGTCGGCGCCAAAAAGACCAAGTGAGCCGACCGTCGAGTAACAGGGCGCGCGGCGTCGCCCCGATCGGGCAGCGATGAATCCCGATTTTTCCGAACTGAGGCTCGATCGGGTCACGCGCCGCTTCGCCGGCGCCGGCGGCAAGG
>JBDTXW010000280.1:0-3519 GCA_040005975.1 Betaproteobacteria bacterium
CGCCGATCTTGAACGCATCGACCGGCATGTCCTCGAGCAGGCAGCGCGCCTGGTCGGCAACCCAGTCGGCATCGATAGGCTGCACCGCTTCGACGCCGAGGGTGTCCTGCACGGTGATCGCGGTGATCACCGACAGCGGATGACAGCCCATGCTGGCCAATGTCAGGATGTCGGCCTGAATGCCGGCGCCGCCCGATGGATCGGATGCGGCGAAGGTCAGCACAACGGGCGGGAAATCGGATTCGGCGTCGGACGGCTGCGACATTGCGGCGGCGCTTTCAGTGCAACCGAGCGCGCCTTGCACGCGTGCCCGGGCCGGTGCGGGGCCGGCGAAATGCTTGCTAAAATGCGATTTTACTCCAGTCGAGCCGTACCGAATGAAAAAATACATGTGCCTGATCTGCGGACATATCTATGATGAGGCCTACGGCGACCCCGACACGGGCATACCTCCGGGCACCCGATGGGAGGACGTGCCGCCCAACTGGACATGCCCCGATTGCGGCGCCCGCAAGGAAGATTACGAACTGGTTGAATTCTAGAGACGATGCGAATCCTGCACACGATGCTGCGTGTCGGCGATCTCGGGCGTTCGGTCGCCTTCTACACCGGCGTTCTCGGGATGAAGGTCCTGCGCACAACCGATCGGCCCGCGCAGAAATACACGCTCGCGTTCGTCGGCTACGGCGACGAAACATCGAACGCGGTGCTCGAGCTCACCTACAACTACGGCGTCGAGCGCTATGAGCTCGGTGACGGCTTCGGCCACATCGCCATCGAGGTGCCCGACGTCGCTGCCGCGTGCGCCGAGGTGCGGGCCAAGGGCGGCACCGTCTCGCGCGAGGCAGGCCCGGTCAAGGGCGGCACGACGGTCATCGCCTTCGTTGCCGATCCGGACGGCTACAAGATCGAGCTGATCGAGCGCTGACCGCGCGTTTGCGCTAGCCCGGTGCGCGGCGGCCTAAGCGGGGACCCGCGCCGCGTCGTCATAAATAGCCAGCAACAGCGCTTCCCAGTCGCGCGCGAACGCCGCGGTATCGAACAGCGGGTTGGTGTCGCGACTGCCTTCGAGATAAGCGCGATGGCCGCGCAAGGCGCCGCGGTCCGCAACGAGTGCCAGCAGGCGTGCGCGGTAGTCATCGAGCGAATCAGCGACGAGCTCGGGCAAGCCAGCCTCGAGCAACAGGCTCGCGCCGACCCTGCCCGCAAACGTCTGACCTCGGCAAGTCAGCAGCGGCACGCCTGCCCACAGTGCATCGACGCCGGTCGTATGCGCGCCGTACGGCAGCGTGTCGAGTGCGAGGTCGGCACAAGCGAGCCGTGCAACGTGCGCATCCTGTGGCGCGGCGCGCGCGAAAATCAGCCGCGCCGGATCGATGCCGTGGCGTGCAGCCTCGGCACGCAGATTGTCCCGGGCGCGCGAGTGGCTCGCGAGAAGCCATAAGACCGCGCCGGATTGCGAGCGCAATGCGTCCATCCAGACCGAAAAAAACGGGCGGCGCAATTTGTAGCTCTGGTTCAGGCACGCCAGCACCAGCCCATCGTCCGGCAACCCGTTGTCGCGACGCGAGCTTGCGCGACGCAGCCCGCGCCGCTTGTCGTTGACGTAGTAGCAGCGCGGCAGCCGCCATACGCGCTCGTGAAAGTCGGCTTCCGCACCGGGAGGCACGACCTCGGCGTCGGCGATCACGCCGTCGACCGCGTCGTAGCCTATCGTCCCGGGGAAGCTCATGTAGTGGATCTGGACCGGGGCAGGACGCTGCGCGAGGATTCCGAGCCTGCCACCGAGCGTGTGGCCCTTGCGTTCGATCAGGAGGTCGATCCCGTCATCGCGGATCGTGCGGGCGATGTCGTCATCCGACAGCGCGCGAACGTCCCGCCAATGCTCGAACGAGGCGCCCACGCGCGCGCGGAGCGCGCTGCCGTCGTCGGGCCCGTAGCTGTAGCCAGTGACTTCGAAACGCTCGTGATCGTGCTCCTCGAACAGACCGACCATCAGACGCGCCGTCGGATGTTCGTGAAAGCTGCCGGACAGGTAGCCGATCCGCAAACGCTTGGCTCGCGCTAGCGGACGCCGGCGCGGGGCGGGCACCGGCAGCATCGCGCGCGACCAGCGCCGCGCGACTTCGAGCTGCTGCGCGGGCGCGAGCGGCATCGCCAGCGCGATGAACGGCGGCCAGCGCGGATCGGACCCCGGATCGGCGAGCGTGGCCACGAGACGGCGCTCGCTTTGCTCGAGCGCATCCCAGGCGCACAGGTATTGCTGTGCGTACACCAGGTTCGCCATCGCGGGCGTGAGCGCCGGCGCAGCCTGCAATGCGCGCTCGAACGCCGCCACTGCGCCTTCCTCGTCGCCCAGCGCGCGGCGCGCGAGTCCCAGGTTGTCCCACAGTTCGCCCGTGCCATCGCCCAGCTCGATCGCGCGGTCGAAATGGCGCCGGGCTTGCGCGGCGTCGTTCTGTTCCAGGCAGGTCGCGCCGAGCGAATTGAGGATAGCCGGGTCGTCCGGCGCGAGCGCCGCGCATTGTTCGAGCGTCGTGCGGGCAGCGTCCAGCGCGCCGGCGGCCTTCAGTGCCTGGCCCAGGATGTGCAGCAGCGCGACGTCACCCGGATGCCGTTCGAGGCCCCCTCGCGCCGCGCGCTGCGCTTCGTCCGGCGACTCGCCGTCCAGCGCGACCTTGGCGAGGATGCGCCAGCCGGCGACGGCGTGCGGCGCGAGTTCAGTGCCGCGCCGGCCGGCGGCGAGCGCTTCGCCGGTTCGGCGCTGCCCGCTCAATGCCAGCGCAAGTCCGCTCGATCCTGTCGCCGACTCGTGATCGCGCTCGAGCGCTGCGCGGAAACATCGCTCGGCGGCAGTGAATCCTCCGGCATCGAGCGCCAGCTGGCCAAGGCGGATCGCTATCGCGCTGCCCTGCGGAGGCGAGCGCATTGCCTGCTCGGCCGCCGCGATCGCTTGATCGCGTTCTTCGCGCGCCAGATGCACACGACCGAGCGAGAGCCAGATCTCGTGCGCCGGCAGCGCCTGTTCGCGCGCGGCCGAGAGAGCGCGCGCAAGGAGCGCGCGCGCGGCATCGATCTCGCCGGCGCCCGCTTCCTGGTCGGCGATGCGCAGCAGCGCCCCGGGGTGCTCCGGCATCGCCGCGAGAATCTGCTCGTAGATCGCGCGGGCGTCGGCGCTTCTGCCGCCGGCTTCGTGCCGCGCCGCGAGCGCAAAAGCGTCCTGGATCGTGGTCTGCATCGTCGCCGCCGCCGGCGCAGGCGCGCCGCACCGCGATGGGTCTAAGCCGCGGGCTTCAGCACTTCGCGCAGATCGTGCGCATAGACCTCGGGGCCGGGTGCGTAATTTTCGTAAACGCGAAGCCGTCCCTGCGGATCGAAGATGTACGTTCCCGCCGAATGATCGACCGTATAACTCCCGGATTCACGACCCGGCTGCTGCTGGTAGATGATCTTGAATTCCTTGGCAACGTCCGCCGTCGTCTTCTCGTCGCCGTACAGGCCGAGAAAGGACGGATCGAA
>JBDTXW010000281.1:0-3466 GCA_040005975.1 Betaproteobacteria bacterium
TCCGACTTGGGCCGCGCCCACAGCGCCGAGGCCTGGTTGATCTGTTCTTCCTCGTCCCTGGCGACCTGCTCGTTCTTGTCCTTGTCCCACTCCTCTTTTTTCATCAGGATCGGGATGGTGATGTGATCGGAGTACTTGCGCAGGATCGAACGCAGGCGGAATCCGGAGAGGAGCTCTTCCTCGTCTGCGCGCAGGTGCAGGGTGACTTCCGTCCCGCGACCCTCGCGCGTCACCGCCTCCAGCGTGTAATCGCCTTCGCCGGCGCTCTCCCAGCGCACGCCGTGCTCGGCAGTCATCCCGGCGCGCCGCGTGACGAGCGTGACCTTGTCCGCGACGATGAACGATGAATAGAAGCCCACGCCGAACTGGCCGATCAGGTGCGTATCCTTGGCCTGATCGCCGGTCAGGTTCTGGAAGAACTCGCGCGTGCCGGACTTGGCGATCGTGCCGATGTTGCTGATCACCTCGTCGCGCGACATGCCCACGCCGTTGTCGGACACGGTGAGCGTGCGCGCGGCCTTGTCGTAGGCGACGCGGATCCTCAGGTCCGGATCGTTTTCCCATAACGCCGTGTCGGCGAGCGCCTCGAAGCGCAGCTTGTCGCAAGCGTCCGATGCGTTCGAGACGAGCTCGCGCAGGAAGATTTCCTTGTTGCCGTACAGCGAGTGCACCATCAGGTGCAGCAGCTGCTTGACCTCGGCTTGAAAACCGCGTGTCTCGGGGGTTCCGACTTCGCTCATTTGCAACTTTCCTCGGTGAACATGCGCGCCGGCATGAAGTAGCCGGATTGCCGGATCTGCCTATGGCACAAATGCAAGAAAGAGAAACGCTGAGAAAACCACCAGGTGCACCGCGCCCTGCATCATGTGCGTGCGGCCGGTTCCCAGCGTGACTACGCTCAGCAGAAAAGTGACCGCGAGCATCACCAGGTCCTTAGGCTCCAGACCCAGCACCAGCGGTATTCCGAAAGCGATCGCGGTGACGGCCACGACGGGGATGGTAAGGCCGATGCTCGCCAGCGCCGAACCAAAGGCGAGATTCATGCTGGTCTGAAGGCGGTCCGCGTGCGCTGCGCGTACCGCGGCCCAGGTCTCCGGCAGCAGGACCAGCATCGCGATCACGATCCCGATCACTGCCTTCGGCGCGCCCGCGTTCTCGACCACTTGCTCGATCAAGGGCGAGAGAATCTTGGCAAGCCCGACGACCGCTACGAGCGAGACCAGGAGTAGGCCGAAGCTCGCCCACGCTTCGAGGTTCGTCGGCGGCTGGGCGTGGGCGTCCGGGCTCGACGCGTCGACGGGAGGAAGGAAGTAGTCGCGATGGCGCACGGTTTGAATGAAGACGTAGACCGCCCAGAGCGCCGCCGACATCACTGCTGCAAAAGCAAGCTGCGCATCGCTGTACGTATTGCCGGGCGTGGTCGTCGTGAACACCGGCAGCACGAGCGCGAACGTGGCCAGGGCGATGAGCGCAGCCAGCCCCGCGCTCGATCCTTCCGCGCGGAAGGATTGCTCGTGGTGGACCAGGCCGCCCACCAGGATGCATAGGCCCACGACGCCATTGCAGATGATCATGACGGCCGCGTAGATCGTGTCGCGCGGCAGAGCTGCAGCATCGCGACCGCCGGCGAGCATCATCGATAGAATCAGCGAGACTTCGATGACGGTCACGGCGACGGCGAGAACCAGCGTCCCGAAAGGTTCGCCTACGCGATGCGCTACGACCTCGGCATGATGAACGGCCGCGATCACTGCTCCGATCAGGGCGGCCGCGCAAACTGCGGCGAGTAGCGGACCCAATCCCGCAAAAAACGCGCCGATGACCAGCGCGAACGAAAGCGCCGGGATGAGCCAGGTCCACGCAGCCATGCGCCATTGTAGTCGGCCACGCCCGGCTTGCGCGCACAGGAGCTCGTCGAGGCGAGTATCGTTCCTGGTGACGTATTCCCGCAAACGCCCGTCTGCCCCTTCAGGCGGGCGCCATGCCTTTGTCGGTAAGCTCCTTGATCGCCGTCTCGTTCTTTGACAAGTGCGCAAGTCCCATACCGCGCAACACATTCGGCGCCTTCGTGAACTGAATATTGTCGTACCCGACGATCTCTATGCGGTTGCCCCAGGGATCGCGAAAATCCAGAAACGGTCCGGGCAGCGTCTCGACGCCTGCAGCGAGAAGTGCGTTGCGAGCGTCTTCCTTGTTATCGACCACAAGTCCAAAATGACGACCGTCGTCGGCTGCCTGCGTGCGGCCCTTCTGAAGCGCAATAAACTGGTCTCCCAGATCAATGAAGGCCATCGAATCACTTTTGCTTCGAAGTTCGAAGTCGAACAAGCGGCTATAGAAGTCCAAAGCCGCTTCGATGTCGCCGACCTCGAGCGCGACATGATTGAAACCGACGACACGTGCTTTTCTTGCTTCAGCCATGAACCCTCCAAATCAGCTCGCGTAACGTGGCTTCGAGCCCAAAAGGCACGATCGGGTTCCGGCCAAATGCCTCATGCTCGACTTTTCCTTGATTCGGCGGGCGAAACTCGTATTATCGTCGACACGAGCGGTGGGCGGCACGCCTGCACGTGCTCTATGTAGCTGGTGATGTTCAATGAAGGGGGAGGCAATCGAATGTGCGATTTGTGTGGTGATGCGCAGCATGAGACTCAAGTGTCGCGCCGCAGTTTCCTGAGGACCGGTGCGTTAGCGGCGCTTGTGCCCTGGGGCATCGGCGCTGCTTTTGCCGCGGACCCACCGGCGCCGGGTGCGCCGCCGCCGCAGAACGCGATTGCGCCCGCGGATGCGTTGAAGCGGATGATGGAGGGCAACGCGCGCTATGCCGCGAACACGCCCAACGAGCGCGACTTCTCGTCCGGACGTGCCGCTCGCGCACAGGGGCAGCATCCGATCGCCGCGATCCTGAGCTGCGCCGATTCGCGCGTCGCGCCGGAGCTGCTTTTCGACCAGGCTCCCGGCGATCTCTTCGTCGTTCGTGTTGCCGGCAACATCGTCACGCCGGATCTACTGGCATCGCTCGAATACGGCGTCCAGTTCCTGGGAGCGCCGCTGGTCTTGGTGCTGGGCCACAGCGGGTGCGGTGCGGTCGAAGCCGCGATCAAGGTGCTGAAGACCAAGGCCATGCTGCCCGGCCAGTTGCCCGCCCTCATCACCGCGATCAAGCCGGCTGTCGTCGCTGCCGAGAAGATGAAGTCGGGCGATTTGCTCGACAACGCGATCGCCGAGAACGTGCGGCGGCAGGTGGCCCGATTGAAGAACTCGCCGCCGATCATCAAGAAGATCGAGATCGTCGGTGCGGTATACGACCTGCGGACGGGAAAGGTCGTACCTGTTTAGAACTGTACGCTCCGGGTCACTTAGGGGGCGCCCACGCTTCCGTGGCGTGTCGTCAATCACGAGGGGGCAACTATGAAGCTCTACTATCATCCGGTGTCGACGACGAGTCGGCCGATCGTGCTGTTTG
>JBDTXW010000282.1:0-3460 GCA_040005975.1 Betaproteobacteria bacterium
GTCGGCGTCGACCGGATGGATTACACCAAGGGCATACTCGAACGGTTTCTCGCGGTCGAGCGCCTGCTCGAGGCGCACCCCGAGTTCATCGGCCGCTTCGTGCTGGTCCAGATCGCCGCGCCCTCGCGCTCCTCGCTCGATGAATACCAGAATTTCGAAGCGCGGGTGCGCGCGCTTGCCGCACGCATCAACACGCGCTATGGCCGCGACGGCTACGAGCCGATCCGGCTCAAGGTCGAACACCACGAATCGCAGTCGATCAACGAATACTATCGGGCAGCCGACGTTTGCGTCGTCACCAGCCTGCACGACGGGATGAACCTCGTCGCGAAGGAATTCGTGGCCTCGCGGGACGACGAGCAAGGCGTTCTCGTGCTCTCGCAATTCACCGGGGCGGCGCGCGAGCTTCCGGACGCGCTGATTGTCAATCCGTATCACATCGAGAATTGCGCGGAGGCCTTGTACAAGGCCCTGACGATGCCGACCGACGAAAAGCGCGTGCGCATGCGCAGCATGCGGCGCCTGGTGCAGGAGTTCAACGTCTACCGCTGGGCCGGTGCGATGCTGCTCGATGCGGCCCGCCTGCGGCAGCGACAGCGCGTCTCGGCGCGAATCTTCGCGCACCAGCGCAGCGCCGGCGTCGAGGCATGAGGTATGCGCTGGGCCCTGCGTCGCTGGCGCAAATACGCCACATGCTGCCCGACAGGCCGATGCTGGCCTTCGACATCGACGGCACGCTGGCGCCGATCGTCGCCGAGCCATGGCGTGCGCACATCTCGGAGGAGCTCCGCGCCTGCCTGCGTTCGCTGGCAGCGCGGACCCCGGTCGCAATCATCACCGGGCGTGCGGTGAAGGACGCGCGTCCGATGCTGGGCTTCAGCCCGCACTACCTGGTCGGCAACCACGGTGCCGAGGGCATTCCCGGCTTCGAGGCGCAAAGCAGCGGCTTTCAGCGCGTCTGTGCAGCATGGCTCGAGGAGCTGAGCGCGACTGCGGATGCGCGCGGCTGGCGGGCGATGCCGGGCATCATGCTCGAGGACAAGCAATATTCGCTCTCGTTCCATTACCGCCATGCGGCACGGCCCGCAGTCGCGCGCCGCCTGCTCGAGCAACGCGTCGCGCGGCTGATGCCGCTGCCCGACATCGTCCACGGCAAGCGCGTGATCAACCTGCTGCCGCCGGATGCGCCGCACAAGGGTGAGGCTTTGCAGAGCCTGCTCGGCCATTCCGGCTGCGCGCAGGCGTTGTACGTCGGCGACGACGTCACCGACGAAGACGTCTTCCGCATGCGCATGCCCGAAGTGCTCTCGATCCGGGTCGGGCGGAAGCGCAAGAGCGCGGCCGAGATGTACCTGAAAAACCAGGCCGATGTCACGCGACTGGTGCGCCGGCTGGTTGCGATGCTCGACGGCCACCGGCATTCCTCGCGCCACCGCGGCGCCACGATTTCCCCGATAGCGCAATGAGCGAGACCGCCGACCGCCCGGCGCCGAATCTTTCACTGGGCGTCATCGGGAACTGCGCGTTCAACGCGATGATCGACGACCGCGGCTCGATCGTCTGGTGCTGCCTGCCGCGCCCGGACGGCGATCCGGTGTTCCACGCGTTGCTCGGCGGCGAGCGGCGCGACGATGCCGCGCGCGGCGCATTCGACATCGAAATCGAGCATTTCGCGCGGGCGACGCAACACTACCTTACGAACACGGCGATACTGGTCACCGATCTGTTCGACCGG
The DNA here is from genome assembly GCA_040005975.1 of Betaproteobacteria bacterium. GTDB lineage: Bacteria > Pseudomonadota > Gammaproteobacteria > Burkholderiales > Casimicrobiaceae > PALSA-1003. The sequence goes on from JBDTXW010000282.1 coordinate 1,736, forward strand.
CAGGGCCACAGCGTGCGCATCACAGACTTCGCGCCGCGCCTGCGCGATCGCGGCCGCGTCTTCCGTCCGTTGCTGCTCATTCGGCGGATTGCGCCGCTGTCCGGGCGGCCACGCGTGCGCATACGCGTTCGCCCAGGCTTCGAATACGGCGCGGCGCGCCCCGAATTGACCCGCGGCAGCAACCACGTCCGCTACGCGCATCCGACGCAGTCGTTGCGCTTGACCTGCGACATGCCGGTCACTTACATCCTCGACGAGACGTTCCACTTGCTCGACCAGCCGGCCAACCTGATATTCGGCGTCGACGAAACGATCTCCACCGGCATCGCCGAGACCGCGCGCGATTTCGAGGAGCGGACCGCCGAATACTGGCAGCACTGGTCGCGGGCGCTCGCGGTGCCGCTCGAGTGGCAGGAAGCGGTGATCCGCGCCGCGATCACGCTGAAGCTGTGCATGTTCGAGGAAACCGGCGCGATCATGGCGGCAATGACGACCAGCATCCCCGAGGCGCCGGGGACCGAGCGCTGCTGGGATTATCGCTATTGCTGGCTGCGCGACGCGTTTTTCGTCGTCCGCGCGTTGAATGGCTTGTCCGAAGTCGCGACAATGGAGAATTACCTTCGCTATTTGTTCAACGTCGCCGATACGGCGGCCGTGCAGGGCCACCTGCAGCCCGTGTACGGCATCAGCCTGGAGAGCGCAGTCGTCGAGCAGCGCGTCGAGACCCTACCTGGGTACCGTGGCATCGGCCCGGTCCGCGTCGGCAACCAGGCCTACGAGCACCGGCAGCACGATGTCTATGGCCACGCGATCCTGGCCGCGACGCAAGCGTTCTTCGATCGCCGTCTGTTGCATCCTGCGGGCATCGACGATTTCCTGCGGCTGGAGTGGCTGGGAGAGCGCGCGTTCGCGCTGCATGACAAGCCCGATGCCGGGATCTGGGAGCTGCGCACCCGCAGCGGCGTGCATACGTCGTCTACGGTGATGTGCTGGGCCGCCTGCGACCGCCTGGCGAAAATTGCGCTGCATCTGGGCCGCGCCGACCGCGCCAGCGAATGGCGCAGCCGTGCCGACGCAGTCAAGGCAACGATACTCGAGCTCGCGTGGAACCCGCAGCGTCAGGCGTTCGTCGACGTCTTTCACGGCGAGAATATCGATGCCAGCGTGCTGCTGATGAGCGAAGTCGGCCTGATCGGCGCTGACGATCCGCGCTGGCGATCGACGCTGGCGGCCGTCCGCCGCGACCTCCAGCGCGACGGCCACCTGTTCCGTTACGCGACCGCCGACGATTTTGGCGTCCCCAAGATGGCGTTCACCGCCTGCACGTTCTGGCTGATCGACGCGCTGGCGCGCGCCGGCGCCGCGGGCGAAGCGCGCGAGCTGTTCGAGGGCCTGATTGCGGCGAGAAATCCGCTGGGACTCCTGTCGGAGGACATCGACCCGTCGACCGGCGAGCTGTGGGGCAATTTCCCGCAGACCTATTCGATGGTCGGTATCATCAACGGCGCGACCCGGTTGAGCCGGCGCTGGGAGACGGTACTCTAGCCGGGCGCTCCATCAGGGGAGGAAAAGCCATGCCGGCAATCCGCACTGGCCTGGTGGTCGCGATACTGCTTGCCAGCGTTGGTGCCGGTTGCGGCAAGTCGAGCGACCAGCGCGAACAGCAACGAATCGCCCACGAGACGGCGTTGCGCCAGGCGCTCGAGCGTTCGCTGGCGGAAGAGC
>JBDTXW010000283.1:0-3450 GCA_040005975.1 Betaproteobacteria bacterium
AGCTTGCTCGGCATGCAGCCGACGCGCGCGCAGGTCGTGCCGTAAGGTCCGCCCTCGATCAGCAGCGCGCGCTGTCCCGCTGCCTTCACGGTCCGGTAGGCGGCGAGCCCCGCGGTGCCGGCGCCGATGATGGCAACGTCGGTATCCAGGATTTGCATGGGCACGATATCCTCCCCGGCAATGGTACGCCCGGAACGCGCCAGGCTTACGCGGCGCGTTTCAGATAGCGCTCGAGGTCCTCGGCGTTGCCGACCAGCCGTCCGTTTATAAAGACCTGCGGCACCGTTTGCGCGCCGGTGATCGCGCCGACGACCCTGCTGCGGATCGCGTGGCCGAGCGGGACTTCGGCATACGCGATGCCGGCTTCGGTCAGCAGGCGCTTGGCCTTGGCGCAGAACGAGCAGCCGTCACGGGTGAGGACCGCCACCTGATCGGGCTTTTTCGCGTTCGGATTGAGGTAGGTGAGCATCGTATCGGCATCCGAGACGACAAACGGGTCGCCCGGCTCGTCCGGCTCGATGAACATCTTCTCGACGACGCCGTCGCGCACCAGCATCGAGTAGCGCCAGGAGCGCCGGCCAAAATTGAGCGCGCTCTTATCGACGAGCAGACCCATTTTCTCCGTGAATTCGCCGTTGCCGTCGGGCAGCAGCGTGACGTTCGCCGCATCCTGGTCCTTCGCCCACGCTTCCATCACGAACGGGTCGTTGACCGAGATGCAGACGATCGCGTCGATACCGGCGGCCTCGAACGCCGGAGCGAGCTCGTTGTAGCGCGGGAGGTGCGTCGACGAGCAGGTCGGCGTGAAAGCGCCCGGTAGGGAAAAGACGACGACGTTCTTGCCGGCGAACAGATCGGCGCTGGTCAGTGTTGCCCAGTCGCCGTTGCGGCGGACGCGCAGCGAGACGTCGGGCGCCCGTTGACCCTCGTGACTGGGGAATCGATGGCGATTGGCGGACATGGGTGTTGGCTCTCCGTTGGTTGATTGACGGAGATAGGATCGCCGATCGAACGCGATAGTTCAAATTTATTTATTGGATAATGCCGATAGTCCCGGTCTATCGATCCGGGACGAGAAGCGCAATCACCATCAGCACGATGCGGCGCTTTTGCATTTTCTTGCGGTGAAGGCCCGCTAGAGCGCGACGACGCTGGCCGCAACCGTCAAAATGTCGTGCACTGCACGAAGCCGCGATGTCCGATGCAGTTGGTGGCGATCGGATAGCGGCTACGCTCGAGGCTGTCCCGGCTGGCCAGTTTCAGTACGCACTCGCGCCACGGGTCGCTGTCGCTCTTGTAGCCGAGTTTTTCGCAGCCCGGGCCGTAGAGCTGGATCATTTGCTCGACTTCGCGCTGCACCTGGGCCGCGCGTTCGGCCTGGGTTGCGCAGCCAGCGACGAAAAGCAGGACTACGGACATGGCGAATGCACGCATGATTACCTCCGTTGGTTGACGCTTGGAGAATCTCCGCCGCCCGAGGGTTCCGCGCGCGGCCCGAGGCCTTGCTGGAACGTGCGGGTATAGGCGAGGTTCGGCACGCCTTCCGCTGCGCTGCAGACGGGCGAGGCGCCCGGCGCCTCGCCCGTCGCGCAAGTCGCATCCCGGTCCAGCGACCAGAAATGCAGCCCGCCCAGCCGGCGGTCCCGGACGAACCGCGCCGCCACCCATGCGTCGTCGAGCGTGAACACGTTGGCGGTGACGTCATTGACGCCAATCATCGGCGTCAGCTCGATGCGTTGCATTGGAATGCCGTACCTGACATGGACGTTTTCCGCAGCCTGGATGGCGGACTTTCCCATATCGCAAACACCCGCGACCACCACGCAATTCCCCGGAATCGCTGCGCCGTAGTCCATGACCATCAGATTGATGTAGTAGTCGCCCAGGCCGGCGGCGCGAATTGCCTGCAGAACCTGCTCCCCGAGCCCGTTCAGGCTGCCCAGGCTGCCGTCGCTCGCGGCCAGCGTTGCCAACGTGAAGCTGAACCGCAGCCGCGGGTGCCGGAGCTGCGCGCTCCGGACGCGCTGCACCAGTGCGCCGATGGCTTCGGCGGTCTGGCCGGCCTCGATGTCGAAGTCGATGCCGACAAGGCGGGCCGAGGCATAGCGGGAGATGAATCGCTCCATGCCGGCATCGGTGGCGCAGGTGAAAATGCCGGCTGCACCGCCGGTCGAGATGATGTAATCGACGCTGGCGCGCTCGAACGCCGCGACGTTGGCGTCGGCGACGCGCTGCGAGTCGACCCCTTCCCAGTTTTCGGTCCCGCATTCGCCGGTGGCGAACGCCCAGGTCAACGCATGGATGCCGGAGAGTGGCACCGCACCGCCGGTGCCGATCACCGGCGCTGTCGTTCCCAAGACCGCCGACGACATCAGAGGCGAGGACCGATCGAGCGCGACCGGCAGGTACTTGTACGGACTGTAGACGAATCCCGGCGCGGCACCGGCCGTCGTTTCGGCCCCGGCGACTGCTGCCGCGATTTCGCTGCGGGGCGCCCCGAAGCGGGCGCAGCCGGCCAACGCAATCGCCGCGACGAGCGGCAGGGTTACGCACACCGGCGCGTGCAGCCATGAGGCGCGCGCTGCGTGCGGGCGTGGAGGGGTCACGGTTTTGTTTCCTGGCGCGACGAGGTCGCACGCCGGCATCATAAGCCGCCGGTCTGGCCGGATTGCAACGAAGTGATGGCTCGAAAAAAAAGGTGGAGCAGCTTTGCTGCTCCGCCGCGCCATGATGCAAAGGCGAGGAGAGATTGTTCGCTTCGCGCTCTTAGAACTTGACGCGCACGCCCGCGTAGTACTGACGTCCGTTCTTGTAGAACGCTCGAGGCTGATCGGTGTTGGCGCCGTAGTACTTGAGCGTCGGATTGTTGAGGTTCAATGCGTCGAAGGTCAGCGTGAAATTCTTGGTGAGATCGTATGACATCGACGCCGCGAGCGTTCCCGTGTCGTCCTGATACTCTGGCGTCGCCCGATCGAGGCCGACGAAGAACGCCGACCGGAACGTGTACGCAAGCCGCGCGCTGAACCCGTAGTTTTCGTAATACCCGACGACGTTGTAGGTGTTCTTCGATGCGCCGACCAGGTCCCGGTTCCCGGTTTCTTTGGCGTCGGCGTAGGTGTAGTTGGCCTGGGCGCCGAAGCCGTAGGCGAATTCCTGCTGGTAGGAAAGCTCAAGCCCCTTTACCTTGCCGCTGCTGTTGATCGGCGACGAAATCGAGTAGGTGTCGAAAGTTCCGGTCTTGATGTTGAGCAGCGTCACATCGTGGTTGCCGAAGGCGACGTAGTTGGACAGGTCCATGTAGAACAGGCCCGCCGACAGCAGCGATTTAGGCTGGAAATACCATTCGAGCGTCGCATCGACGTTGGTCGACCGGATCGGCTTCAGGTCCGGATTGCCGCCGTTGCCGGTGTGCGTCGTGTCGTCGGCGCTGATCGATCCGCCGAGTGCGCT
>JBDTXW010000284.1:0-3389 GCA_040005975.1 Betaproteobacteria bacterium
CGGCCGCCGGAAGCTCGGCGCGACGGACCGCCGCCGCAAGCCGCGCCTGAGGCGCAACAGCGCGGGCCAGCCGCCACGCCGCCACCGGCTCCCGCGCCGCCACGGCCGCCGGAGGCACGCCGCGAAGCGCCGCCGCCGGCCCCCGCCGCGCAACCCCGGCGCCCGGAGCCTCAGCCGGAGGCATCCAAGGCGGAGCCCAAACGCGAGACAGCCAAGGACAAGGGGGACAAGGCCCAGAAAGACAAGGACCAGAAAGACAAGGACCAGAAAGACAAGGACCAGAAAGACAAGGACCAGAAGGACAAACAAGAGCCGAAGTAGGATCGGCCGTTTGCCCGACCGCGCCGTCATCCGGCGCGGTTTTCTTTTCCCACGCGCCGCCCACTACCGGGGTCCCGCGCATGCGTCCGCTGCGAATGTGACGCGGCACGGTTAATGCTGCATGAGCACCATGACCGATACAGCCCGCCCGCCTGCAAGCAATCGCAGCAATATTTACAAGGGCGTGTAAATAATTGCGACCGTGCTTCCCAGCGACGACGCGCCACGCGCTTCGCGCCGGGCATCCGGGCCGGGGCTTAGCGCCGCTCCTCGCGTGCAGGAGATCACATGACACCGATCATCGCCGGTAGATTCGAGGACAAAGGGAAGGCCGAGTACGCCGCCGAGGCATTGCGACAGCGCGGGTTCGCCGCAGAAGAAGTGACCGTCTTTTATTCAAACCCTCGCGGGCAACACGCTACCTCCCGAGTCGGCGGAGAGCGCGACATGGTGCGCGGTGCATATCTTGGTTCGCTGGCGAGCGCGCAGGGCGGCAGCGGCCATTCCGATTCGGCGGCGACGGAGACAGGCGAGTGGCCCGAAACGCCGGACGACGCCGTGCCTATGCCGCGGCGTGTCGGTTTTATCGTTGCGGCGCGCGCAACCGAATACGCACGCAGAGTGGTGGCTGCCAACGTGCTCCAGTCGGTGGGAGCGAAGGACGTCGAGCGCGCGGACGGCACCTGGAAGATGGGTAAATGGACGGATTTCGACCCGCTGCAGTCGCCGAAGCTCGTCGACCTGCCGCCTTCCGGCCGCGGACCGACGCAGCGCTAGCGAAAGACAAAACCAACCGCAAGGAGGCCGCAATGAACGTAACGCTGACGCTGGGGCCGTTGATCTCGTTGATCGCGGGCATTCTGATTCTGCTCATCCCGCGGCTGCTGAACTACATCGTCGCGATCTACCTGATCGTCATCGGCGTGATCGGACTGTTCGGCGCCGGTGGAATGAACCTGCGCTGACGCTAGACCACCTTCACGTTGATGTTGGGCAGGCCATCGATGTGGGCCTCCATCACGTCGCCCTTGACGACTGGACCGACATTTTCCGGCGTGCCCGAATAAATGATGTCGCCCGGCGCGAGCTCGAAGGCCTCGGAGAGCTTGCTGATCTGCTCGGCCACCGACCAGATCATCTGCGACAAGTCGGCATCCTGCTTGATTTGGCCGTTGACCTTGAGCCAGATCGCGCCCTTGATGAAGTGGCCGACGGCGGCGACCGGCTGCAGCGGTCCGAGCGGCGCGGAGTGATCGAAGCTCTTGCCGATTTCCCACGGCTTCTTTTCCTCGCCCATCGCGCGCTGCAGGTCGCGCCGCGTCATGTCCAGGCCGACCGTGTACCCGAACACGTGGCCGAGCGCCTGATCGATCGGGATGTTGCGCCCGCCGCTTTTCAGCGCCGCGACCAGCTCGACCTCGTAGTGATAGTTCTTGGTCAGCGGAGGGTAGGGGTGATCGACGGTCGCGCCCGGCGGGATGTTTTGTACCGCGTCGGTGGGCTTCTGGAAAAAGAACGGCGGTTCACGGGTCGGATCGGAGCCCATTTCCCGCGCGTGCGCCGCATAGTTGCGTCCGATGCAATAGATGCGCCGCACCGGAAAGAGCTCGCCGCTGCCGGCGATCGGGATGAACGTCGGCGCGACAGTGAACGGCATGCGCGCCTGCGCCGCCGCACTGCCGGACATCGCGTAGCCGGCGACGCCTGCGGCGGCAAACGCGCTCGCGCGGCGCAGCATCTCCCGGCGCTGTCTCGACGTCATGCGGTTTCTAACGTCCCTTCGGGCTCGCCTTGGTGCGGGGCATGATGCGCGGCACCGACGGCGCCTGCGGGCGCTTGACCTGCGGAATCTGAATTGGCTGGCCGGTCTTCGCGTCGCGTCCGCGGAAGCTGCCGCCGCCCTTGCCTTTGCTCATCGATCGATCCTCTCAAGCGTCTCGACCCGATCATCATGCTACCGCCTAACGGCGGCCGCAAGCCTCGCGGCGCCGGATTCGGTCAGGCCTCGGGCGTCAGCAACGACACCCCGAGGCGGGCACGCCGCGACAGCCACGGGCTCGGTCGATAGCGCGGATCGCCGTACGAGTGCGAAAGTTTATTCAGGATCGCGAGCAGGCGCGGCGGACCGAGCGCGTCCCCCCAGGCCAGCGGCCCCATCGGGTAGGCGAGTGCAATCCTGACCGCGAGATCGATGTCGGCGGGAGCGGCGATCCGCTGCTGCGCGATATCGCAGGCGATGTTGACGATGTGCGCGAGCACGCGCTGCACGATAAAGCCGGGACTGTCGTGAATGACGGCGACGCTGCCGCCGTCGGCGGCAAACAACGCATGCGCGGCGTCCCGCACCTCAGGCCGGGTGATCGGCGTCGTCATCAGCGTGCGGTGCTTCGCGAGGTCCGGCACGACGTCGAGCGCCATCGTGCGCGTCGGGTCGAGCCCTTCGTCGAGCGCCGCAGTCGTCGCGTCGGCGCCATGCGGCATGACAAGGCAGAGGCTGTCCTCCATCGGCCGCGCCGCCGCGTCGACATCGGCACCGAGACTCACGAGCAGCGCGGCGACACGCTCGCGCGCGGCGCGATCGCGCCCGCTCACCCAGACGCGGCGCGCCGGTTCAGCCGTCGGGACTGGGAGCGGCGGAACGGCCCCGGCGCCGCTGCCGTAGTCGTAAAAGCCGCGCCCAGTCTTGCGTCCGAGCACGCCGGCGGCCAGGCGCTGCGCGGCCAACGGCGAGGGCCGGAACCGCGGTTCCTCGTAGTACTGGTGGTAGATCGATTCCATTACCGGCTGCGACACGTCGAGGCCGGTCAGATCGAACAGCGCGAACGGACCCATGCGAAATCCGGCGCCGTCGGTCAGCACGCGGTCGATGGTGGCGACGTCGGCGATGCCTTCGCCGAGAATGCGCAACGCCTCGGTGCCGTAGCCGCGACCGGCATGGTTGACGATGAATCCCGGCGTATCGCGGGCGCGCACCGGCGTGTGTCCGAGCGTCGCGCCGAAGGCCAGCAATCGCTCGACCACCCGGGGCGCCGTCAGCAGCCCGCCGATGACCTCGACCAGCTTCATCA
>JBDTXW010000285.1:0-3378 GCA_040005975.1 Betaproteobacteria bacterium
CGCAGCGCACGTCGCGTGTGCGCCAACGTCGCCTCCTCTTCGAGATCTTCCTCGACTCCGCAGAAGATCGCGAACAGCACCTGCGCATAGAGAGACTTGTAGATCGGTTTTTTCTTCGTCACGAGTCCTTCGCGGGCGTCGGCCTGCAACGCAGCACGTTCTGCGTTGGAGCGGGAAGTCTGGTGGGACAGTGCAGCAGGTCATGCTGCGATGCATCAAATCCGCACTGGCGACGCCGAGGCTTTAGACTCCTGCAGCCGGCACGTAGGCGGTGCGCCTCATGCGCAGTTCGGGTCTCGTCGGGTAGACACTAGGCGAACTCGGCTTCCGTCGGATCCCACAGTTTGTATGATTGCCCCGCCAAATGTATCCTCATGCGAGTCCGCTCCGGCGTCGGGCTGCGGCTGATAAAGACGCCAGTTGCGTTGCTGCCGGTCACACCGGCAGCCGCACTTCCGATCGAAAATATAGGAGGCTTTGATGCTATACCGTACCAGTGTTGCCGCTGCGGCCGCTCTGCTGTCCGCCGGATTCGCTACCGCGGCGCCGCCGAAGGTGGTCTCGCTGCCTAACTCCGATCCCCAGTGCTTCGCGCCGTGGGCCGCCAATACCAAGATGTTCCAGTATCCAGCGAAAAAGGGGCCGTACCGCATCGCGCTGGCCAATGGCTACATCGCCAACACGTGGCGCATCCAGATGATCAAGACGGCCAAGGCCTATGCCGCGCAGCCCGACGTGGCCGCCAAGCTGAAAGAGTTCAAGGTCGTCTCCACCGGCGAAGATGTCGCCGCCCAGATCGCGGCGATCAACAACTTCATCGACTCTGGCTACGACGCGATCGTCGTGAACGCACAGAATCCGGCGGCGTTCAAGCCTGTGATCAAGCGCGCCAACGATGCGGGCGTCGTGCTGGTGGCATTCGACAATATCCTCGATACCGAAGAGGCGATCAACGTCAACGTCGACCAGAAAGGGCTCGGCAAGTACTGGGCCGAATGGCTGGTGAAGAACGTGCCGAACGGCGGCAAGGTGCTGGAAGTGCGAGGTGTCTCCGGCACGTCGGTCGATCGCGACCGGCACGAGGGCATCCAGGAAGTGTTCAAGGCCTCGGGCAAGAAATGGGACACGGTCGAAGTGATCGGCAAATGGGACGATCCGACGGCGCAGAAGGTATCGGCCGACGCGATCGCCGTGCACAAGAAGTTCGATGCCATCACCGCGCAAGGCGGCGACACCGGCGTCGTGCAGGCGATGATCGATGCAAAGCATCCATTCGTACCGTTCGGCGGCGAAACCGAGAACGGATTCCGCAAGTTCTGCGCCAAGTACGGCGCGGAGGGACTCAAGTGCGCGTCGGCCGGCACCGGCCCGGCTCAGGTGGCGGTCGCCATCAAGACCGCAATCGCGGCGCTCGAAGGCAAGGTCGTGCCGCAGTCGGTGAAGCTGCCGCTCGCGAAGGCAGAGTACCCGAGCATGAAGGAAGGGTCCGATTTCTACCCTGCGCAGAGCGACAACTTTTTTGTCGGCAACTCCTTTCCTACCTGCGGCATCAACTTCACGGCGCAGGAAATCATGGGCCAGAGCGAAGCGAACAAGTAAGCGCGGATGCGGGGACTTACCATCCCCGCATTCACCCATGAGCGCGGCAGGGCCGCCCCGAGGCGTCAATTCCGTCTCGTGGGAGGCCGCGCAGCGGCGCACGCCGCAAGCGTCGGGGATCGTATGAGCCTGTTCGTCATGCAAGGCGTCTCCAAGCGCTACGGCGGCGTGCGCGCGCTGCAGGACGCTGCGTTGGTGATCGAGTCCGGCCGCATCCATGCGGTGCTCGGCGAGAACGGCGCCGGAAAGTCGACGCTGATCAAGATCATGGCGGGCGTCGTCGCGCCCGACGAGGGCCGCATGCTGCTCGACGGAGAGCCGGTCTCGTTTGCATCGCCGGCCGCGGCCAATGCGGCCGGCATCGCCTGCATCTTCCAGGAGCTGTCGCTGATCCCCGATCTTTCGGTGGCCGACAACATCGCGATCAGTAACCCGCCGCGTCGCTTCGGGCTGATCGACCGCAGGGCGCAGCGCCGCATGGCCGAGGAGGCGCTGGCACGCGCCGGCGCCGATAACATCCATCCGTTGGCGCTGGTCAAGGACTTGTCGCTGTCGCGGCGGCAGATGGTCGAGATCGCCAAGGCACTCGCCCGCAAGCCGCGCATCCTGATCCTCGACGAAGCGACCTCGGCGCTGACCGCCGCCGACGTGACCAAGATCTACAGCGTCCTGAAGCGGTTGCGCTCGGAAGGCCTCGCTCTGCTCTACATTTCGCATCGGATGCACGAGATCGCCGAACTGGCGGACGAGTGCACGGTGTTCTGCAACGGCCGCAGTGTCGCGAGCTTTGCCGCGGGCGTGAAGACCGACAACGAGATCGTCGAGCTGATGATCGGCCGCGAATACAACGCCGCCTTTCCGGCGCGGACGATGCGCGTGGTGGGCGCTGCAACGCCGCTGCTCCAGGTGCGCCACCTTGGCTGGACCGACCGTTTGAACGACATCTCGCTTCAGCTACGCGCTGGCGAGGTTATCGGTCTCGGCGGTCTCGATGGTCAGGGCCAGCGCGAGCTTCTGCTGGCGCTTTTCGGGGTGCTCCTCGGCACCACCGGCGAGGTGCTGATCGATGGCCGGCCCGTCGTCATCACCGGTCCGCACGTCGCGAAGCGCAAGCAGATTGGCATGGCGCTGATCCCGGAGGACCGCAAGACCGAGGGGCTGATGTTGCCGATGTCGGTGCGCGACAACCTCTCGTTCGCCGCCCTCTCTACATTGTCGCGCTGGGGCATCGTCGATGCGGCAGCCGAACGCAACGCGGTAGAGCGGATCGTCCGTCTGCTCGCAGTGCGCACCGACGGCACCGACCTGCCGGCCGGCTCCCTTTCGGGCGGCAACCAGCAGAAGCTCGTCATCGGCAAGTGGCTGATGATGTCGCCGCGCATCCTTTTGCTCAACGATCCGACGCGGGGCATCGATGTCGCGACTAAGCAGGAGATGTATCAGCTGCTGCGCGAGCTTGCCGACGCCGGGGCGGCGATCCTCTTCTACTCGACCGACTACGACGAGCTCGTCGGCTGCTGCGACCGCGTGCTAGTGATGTATGACGGCGCGATCAAGCGAGAGCTTATCGGCGGCGAGATCACCGAGCGCGCGCTGGTGAGCAGCGCGCTGAACATCGGTGCCGAAGGCCGGACAGACAGCGTCCCGCAGGCGGCTTCGACGTGAGCGGCGACTGGTCCTACCGCCTGCGCGAACACAAGGGCACGCTGCTCGCGTTTGCTGCCTTCGTGGTGATGTTCACGATCTACGCCACCAACCATCCTGCCGGCCTCAACGCCA
>JBDTXW010000286.1:0-3371 GCA_040005975.1 Betaproteobacteria bacterium
CCCGCAGCAGTATCCAGCGCCGGGACCTCCAGCGCATTCAGGCGCTCGCGCATCACACCTTCGAGCGCGTCCTCCCAGCCAGGCTCGATGTCGATTTGCTGCCACAATCGGCGGGCATGACCGAGCCCATGCGCGGCAAGCCATGCCGAGGCATCCTTGCCGCTGCCGATCTTGGCCTGCAGCGCCGAGAGCGCCTGCGCGCGCGCCTCGCGCTCGGCCAGCCCGCTGCTCGTATGCTGCCACTTGTCGCCGGCGGCGCGATGACGTTCCTGAAGTGCCTGGACGACTGCGTTGAGCGCTGCAAGGCTCTCCTCGCGACCAGCCAGGTCGGCGCTTTCCTGCTCGAGTTGATCGACGACGACCGCGATCTGATCGCTTATCGGTGCGGCGAGTTCGCGCGTCTCGGCATCAAGCCGTTCGCGGCGTTGCGCAAGCGCCCCCAGAAGCTTCGCGGCACTCTCGCGCCGCGTTGCGGCCACCTGGATCGCGTGCTCGATCTCGTTTTCCTGCTGCTGGGCCTCGGCCAGAGCACGCGCCGCGTCGGCGACCGCGGCCTCGAGCGCCGGCAGCGCGGCCGCCGCCGCGCGTTCCTCCTCGCTGGCCACCTCGCGCCGCGCCAGCGCGGCTTCGACCTCGCGCTCGCCGGCCCGCGCGTCGGATGCGATTGCGCCGAGCTGTGCGGTGAAGGCGGCGATCTGCTCGGTGATCTGCGCGACCTGATGCGTCAGCCGTCCTTCGCTTTCGCGGGCGAACTGTAGTTGCTGCTCGAGCCGCGTGACTTCGGCGTTGGCCGCGTAGAAGGCGCCCTGCCGCTCGTGCAGTTCGTCACCGGCCTTGAAGTGTTCGGCGCGCAGGGTCTCGAGCCGATTTTCGGCAGCGCGCAAGTCAGCCTGCAGCGCTTCGAAGCCCGAAATCAGATTGGCGATCTCGATCGAATGCCGCTCGCGCAGGCGCACGGCGTCCTGCTGCTTGGCATACCAGAGCATGTGGTGCGACTGCCTCAGGCTCAGTTCGAGGTCTCGGTATTCGGTCGCGACCTTTGCCTGCGCATCGAGCCTGGCGATCTGCGCGCCCAACTCGCCGCGGATGTCCTCGACGCGGGACAGATTCTCTCGCGCATCGGCCAGCCGGCCCTCGGTTTCCTTGCGCCGCTCCTTGTACTTCGACACCCCGGCGGCTTCCTCGAGGAATATGCGAAGCTCTTCGGGCTTGGCCTCGATGACGCGCGAGATCATTCCCTGCTCGATGATCGCGTACGCGCGCGGCCCCAGCCCGGTACCGAGGAACAGATCATGTATGTCGCGGCGGCGGACCGGGATGTTGTTGATGTAGTACGTGGAGTCGCCCTCCCGCGTCAGCACGCGCTTGATCGAGAGCTCGCTGTACTGGCCCCACTGGCCGCCGATGCGCCCCTGGCTGTTGTCGAAAAACAGCTCGACCGAGGCGCGACCGACCGGCTTGCGCTCGCCGGCGCCATTGAAAATGACGTCCTGCATCGATTCGCCGCGCAAGGCCGAAGCCTTTGACTCACCGAGCACCCAGCGCACCGCGTCGATGACGTTGGACTTGCCGCAGCCGTTCGGCCCGACGATGCCGACGAGCTGGCCGGGTGTCGCGATGGCGGTTGGATCGACGAACGACTTGAAGCCGGCGAGCTTGATTTGTGTAAGGCGCAATTCGAGTTCTTCTGGACTTGCGGGCCGTGGGCTAGGCGCCGCCGGTTGAGCGGAAACGGGTCAGTCATCCGGCACCGGCGGCCGGCGAGCTCGCCCGGTACCGCGAACAAGGCTGGATTATAGCCGATTCGACGCCGGATTCCGGACCCGCCGGCCGCGGCTTATGCGGCGTCGAGCACCGGTGTGAGACGGCCTTCCTCGACGGCGTGGCAGGCGGCAACCGCGTTGGCGCCCGGCGGAGCCGGAGCGCGCTTCAGCACCGGCGTCTCGACGCGACAGCGCTCGTTCGCATAGGGGCAACGCGGATGGAACGCGCAGCCGGACGGCGGGTCCAGCGGGTTCGGTACTTCGCCGGCGACGGCGGTGCGCGGCCTGCCGGTCAGCGACAGATCCGGCACCGCCGCCAGCAGCATGCGCGTATAGGGATGCTGCGGTGAGGTAAACAGTTCGCGGGTCGGCGCCAGCTCGACGATGCGCCCCAGGTACATGACGCCGACCCGATCGGCGACGTGATGCACGACCGCGAGGTTGTGCGAAATGAAAAGATAGGTGAGCCCGAGCTCGCGCTGCAGGTTGCGCATCAGGTTCAACACCTGCGCCTGGACCGAAACGTCCAGCGCGGAAGTCGGCTCGTCGCAGATGAGGAAGGCGGGGTTGGTCGCGAGCGCCCGCGCGATCGACACGCGCTGCCGCTGCCCCCCGGAGAACTGGTGCGGGTATTTGCTGCGGTCGGCGCCAGCCAGGCCGACCTGCTCGAGCAGGGCGACGACACGGGCCTCGATTTCGCGCGGCGTCTGCGCAATGCCGTGCGCGCGGATCGGCTCGGCGACGATGTCGGCCACACGCCAGCGCGGATTGAGGCTGGCGTAAGGATCCTGGAAGATCATCTGCATCGTGCGGCGCAGCGCGAGTTCCGCGGCGGCGAAATCGATGCGCCGTCCGGCGAAGCGGATCTCCCCCCGCGTAGGCCGGTACAGGCCGACGATCAGCCGCGCGATCGTCGACTTGCCGCAGCCCGATTCGCCAACCAGCCCCAGGGTCTCGCCCTTGGCGATCGTCAGGCTGACCCCGTCGACCGCCTTGAGGATCTGCCGCGGCTTGCGTTCGATCAGCCGGTTGAGCCACGGCGGCGAAACGTCGAAATAACGCGCGACGTCGATCAGCTCGACCAGCGGCGCGCTCATGGATGGACCCCCACGCTTGCGGCTGCCGCCGCGGCGCTGCCCCCTGAGGAGGCGCGATTCGCGCCTTGGGGCGGCCCGCCGTCGCTCATGCGGCGCTCGCGGTGCTGGCGTGCAGCCAGCACGCCGCCATGCTGGTCGCGGCGCTCATCAGCTCGGGCCGTTCGACGCGGCAGCGATCGAACGCGTACGCGCAGCGCGGGTGAAACGGACAGCCGGCGGGTATCGCCGTCAGCCGCGGCATCGCGCCGTCGATCTGGGCCAGCTGCTCGCGCTCGTCGACGATCGAAGGTATCGAACCCATCAGGCCGCGCGTGTACGGATGCTGCGGCTGATGGATGACGTCCGCGACCGGGCCGATCTCGACAATGCGCCCGGCGTACATCACCGCGACCCGGTCGGCAGTCTCGGCGATCACGCCCATGTCGTGCGTGATCAGCATCACCGCCGTGCCGTGGTCGCGGCACAGCCGCTTCAGCAGCGCGATGATCTGCGCCTGGATCGACACGTCGAG
>JBDTXW010000287.1:0-3370 GCA_040005975.1 Betaproteobacteria bacterium
GTCGCGGCCGGCGCAGGATGCCGGTGCAGGCTGGGAATGAGGTCGGCCACCGCGACATACAGCAGGCTCGCGGACGCGATGGCGAGCACCGTCGGCAACACGTGCTGCATCGAGGCCAGCGCCGCGTACCCGGCGAGGCCGCCCAGCAGCGTTGCGGCGCCGGTCGCCATGTTGTAGGCGAACGCGCGCCGGCGCGAATAGCCCGAGTGCATCAGCACGGCGAAATCGCCGACCTGCTGCGGAATCGCATGGGCGACGATCGCCAGCGCGGTTGCTGTGCCGAGCGCGAAGTCGGTCAGGAAGGCGGCTGCAATCACGATGCCGTCGCAGAAATTGTGCACGCTGTTGCCGATCAGGATCATCAGGCCCGAGCGGCCGCCGTCGGCGCCATGCGCATGCGAGTCACCGCCGGCCGCCGGTCCCGGGCCCTCAACCAGCGTCTCCGCCTCGAGGTGGCTGTGCCGCCACAGAACCAGTTTTTCCAGCAGGAAGAACAGCAGCAGGCCGGCCAGCACCGTCAGCATCACGCCCTGGGTCGAGCCGTGCTCGAGCGCGTGCGGAAGCAATTCGAGAAATACGGCACCGAGAAGCGCACCGACGGCAAAGCTGACCAGCTTGGATATCCAGCGCGAGTGCAGCGCCAGCGTTCCAGCGGCGGCGAGGATCGCCAGCACGCCGCCGGCAAGACAGGCGACGACGATCGCGGGAAAGGGAGAGAGCGCTGTCATCGCCGATGCATTATACGAGAGCGCCGGTCGCCGTTTTCAGTCTCGCGCGAGCCAGATCAGCGTCGCCATCCTCGCGCTGCGATCCGGGCCGCCGCGACGGTAGGAGTAGAACTTCGTCGTTTCGCTGTAGGTGCAGCGGCCGCCGCCATGGATTGCGGCGTCGTCGATGCCGGCGCGGACCAGCGCGCGTCGTGCGAGCGCGTAAAGATCGGCGTGCCATTTGCCTTCGCGCGTCGCGACGAAGCATGCGCCGGCGCCTGGATCGCGGTTGCAGAATGCCGCGTGGACCTCCGCGCCCACTTCGAACGCTTCCGGCCCGATCGCCGGCCCGAGCCATGCGAGCAGATCCGCCGGCGCGGCCTGCATCGAGCCGACCGAGGCTTCGAGCGCGCCGGCGGCAAGCCCGCGCCAGCCCGCGTGCATGGCGGCGACGACGCTGCCGCGCCGATCGGCGAAGAGCACCGGCAGGCAATCCGCCGACAGCACCGCGCATACATGACCAGGCACATGCGACACCGCGCCGTCGGCTTCGGGCGTACCGAAGTGGCCGACGTCGACGCTGACGACCGCCGTGCCGTGCGATTGCGCGAGCCAGAGCGGTTCGTCCGGCACGAAGCGGCGCAAAAGCGCGCGCGCCGCGGCGGCATTCGGATGGTCGCGCGCGAAATCGATGGCGGTCCCGCCCACGCCATTGCGCGTGGTGGAGAATGCGCACACCGGCGCGGGCGCAGGCCAGTCCGGCACGATCCAGTCGAGGCCGCTGGAGAGCAGCCGCGCCGCCAGCGTCCCGTCAGCGCGCATGGCCCGCGCGCTTGCGCAGCGTATCGAGCAGTGCGGCAAAATCCGGCGGCAGCGGCGATTCCCACTGTACCGGCCGGTGCGTCGACGGATGAATAAGCCCAAGGCGCCAGGCGTGCAGCGCCTGGCGTGCGAAATCAATGCCGCGCTTGCGGCCGTAGGTCGGGTCGCCGACCAGCGAATGTCCGAGCGATGCAAGGTGAACGCGAATCTGGTGGGTGCGTCCGGTCTCGAGCCGGCAGGCGAGCAGCGTGCAGTCGCCGAACCGTTCGCGCACTTCAAAGCGCGTCACCGCGGCCTTGCCCGAAGCGACGATCGCCATCGAGGTGCGGCGGACCGGATGACGGCCGATCGGCGCGTCGATCGCGCCGCCGCGGACGATGTCTCCGGCGGCGAGTGCCAGGTATTCGCGGTGAACGCTTTTTGCCTGCAGTTGCCGCACCAGCTCGGTCTGTGCGATTTCGGTCTTGGCAACGACCAGGAGCCCGCTGGTATCCTTGTCCAGGCGATGCACGATGCCGGCGCGCGCGACGGCTGCGAGCTGCGGTGAGTGATGCAGCAGCGCATTGGCAAGCGTGCCGTCACGATTGCCGCTGCCCGGGTGAACAACCAGCCCGGCCGGCTTGTCGATGACGAGTATCGTCTGGTCCTCGTACACGATCGTCAGCGGCAGCGCCTGCGGCGCAAATACGGCGGCGGCGGGATCGGACAAGGGATGCACGAGGACGCGTTCGCCAACGCCGACCTTGCGGCTCGCGTCCGCCGGCGCGCCGGCAAGCAACACGCGGCCCGCGTCGATCCAGGTCCGGATGCGGCTGCGCGAATGTTCGGGTAACAGCTGCGCGAGCGCCCGATCCAGGCGCATGCCCGCGCACTCCGCCGGTATCGTCAGCGTGCGCTCGGCTCCGGCCGCCGCGTCGGGGTTATAATCCACGGCTACGTATGGAGCAGGCAATGAAGTCGAAGCTGAACAGATATTCGGTTGCGTCACTGATCTTGATATGCGTCGCCCTGGCGGGATGCAATTTGCTGCCGGAGGTCAAGGACGAGACCGCGAACTGGACCGCGGAGCGAATCTACAAGGATGCGCACGACTCGCTGCTCGCGGCCAATTATACCCGCGCGATCAAGCTGTTCGACACGCTCGAGGGCAGGTTTCCCTATGGACGCCTTGCGCAGCAGGCGATTCTCGAAGGCGCGTATGCGAATTATCGCCAGGGCGAAGCGACGACCGCGATCGCGGCGTGCGATCGTTTCATCCGCACCTATCCCAACCATCCGAATGTCGATTATGCGTATTACCTGAAGGGTCTGATCAATTTCCGCGAGGATCAGGGCCTGCTCGGCTACGTGGTCGAGACCGATCTCTCCGAGCGCGATCCGAAGATGACCAAAGAGGCGTTCGGCGCATTCCGCGAGCTGGTGACCCGCTTTCCCGCCAGCAAGTATGCGGAAGACTCGGCCGAGCGCATGCGGTACCTGACCAATGCGCTCGCCGGATACGAAGTTCACGTCGCGCGCTACTACTACAATCGCGGCGCCTACGTGGCGGCGGTGAACCGCGCGCAGACCACGTTAGTCAATTATCCGAAAACGCCTGCGAACGAGGACGCGCTGGTCCTGATGGTGGAAAGCTACGACAAGCTCGGCATGACGGAGCTGCGAGACGACACGCGCCGCGTGCTGAAGGAAACTTTCCCCAACGGCAGATACTTCGTCGCCAGCGCGGGAAGGCCGTGGTGGAAATTCTGGGGCAAGGAAGAGGCTCCGCCACTGCCACTTTCCGAGCCCGCGAAGCCCTGGTGGAAATTCTGGTAAGACGCTGGAGGGCGGAGCAGGGGCCC
>JBDTXW010000288.1:0-3370 GCA_040005975.1 Betaproteobacteria bacterium
TGACCCCACGCACCGGCGCAATTCCGGACACGGTTCGCCGCGCTGCGGGTCGGCGGAACCTACGCGTGCTCGAGCCTCTGCCCGTGCTCGCGGGTGGTATGAAATCCGACCCGGGTCCAGCGCTCCATCGTCACCTGCAGATTGTACTTGTTGGTAGCGAGGTAAACGGGATTGCCGTCGACGTCAGTGGCGAGCGACGTCGCATGCTCCTTCTCGAAGTTCCGGCGTGTCGCCTCATCGGGAAAGGTTAGCCAGCGCGCCGTCGAGATGTTGGCCGCATCATAGAGCGCGTCGACCTTGTACTCGCGCGCCAGCCGGTCGGCGACGACCTCGAACTGCAATTGTCCGACGGCGCCCAGCAGCAGCGTGTTGCCGTGCACGCGCTCGAACACCTGGATCGCGCCCTCTTCACCGAGCTCCTGCAGGCCCTTCTGCAACTGCTTCGCCTTGAACGGGTCGCGCGGCCGCGCGACGCGGAAGAGTTCCGGCGCAAAATAGGGAATGCCCTTGAAGCCGAGCGCTTCGCCCTCGGTCAACGTGTCGCCGATCTGCAGCAGTCCGTGATTGTGGATGCCGATGATGTCGCCGGCCACTGCGTCCTGGCTCGCGACGCGCTCGTTGGCCATGAACGTCATCACGTTGCCGAGTTTCATCTCGCGTCCGATGCGCTGATGCTGAGCCTTCATCGCCGGCCGGTACCGACCGGAGCAGACGCGGAAAAATGCAATGCGGTCGCGATGCTTCGGATCCATGTTGGCCTGGATCTTGAAGACGAATCCTGAGAACGGCGCTTCGGCCGGTTGCACGACCCGCGTGCCGGCGTCGCGCGGCTGTGGCGGCGGCGCCCATTCGATCAGCGCCTGCAGGATCTCCTGCACGCCGAAATTGTTGATGCCCGAGCCAAAGAACACCGGCGACTGGCGCCCCGCCAGGAATTCGGCCAGGTCGAACGCCGTGCTGGCATGGCGGATCAGATCGACGTCGTGCCGCAGCGCCGGGACCTCGTCCGGAAACAGCTCTTCGAGCCGCGGATTGGCGAGACCTTCGATCAGCTCGCTGGCCTGCGGGTCGCCGACCCGCTCCTCGCCGGCGGTGAAACGCAGCAAGCGGTCGCGCATCAGGTCGAACACGCCGCGAAAGCGCTTGCCCATGCCGATCGGCCAGCTGATCGGTGCGCAATCGATCCGAAGCACCGACTCGATTTCCTCGAGCAGTGCCAGCGGCTCGCGGACTTCGCGGTCCATCTTGTTGACGAAGGTGATGATCGGCGTCGCGCGCAGGCGGCAGACCTCCAGCAGCTTGATCGTCTGCTCCTCGACGCCTTTGGCGGCGTCGATGACCATGACCGCCGCGTCGACCGCGGTCAGCACCCGGTAGGTGTCCTCGGAAAAATCCTGGTGACCGGGCGTGTCGAGCAGGTTGATCGTGTGGTCGGCGTAGTCGAACTGCATGACCGAGCTGGTGACCGAAATGCCGCGCTGCTTTTCGACTTCCATCCAGTCGGACATCGCGTGGCGCGAGCTCTTGCGCGCCTTGACGGTGCCCGCCATCTGGATAGCGCCACCGTAGAGCAGCAGCTTCTCGGTCAGCGTCGTCTTGCCCGCGTCGGGGTGGGAAATGATGGCGAATGTGCGCCGGCGCGCCACGTCGCGCACGAGATCGGCGGGAAAACGGGTCTGGCTCATCGATGCTCACCGGCGGGATGCCGCAGCGGCGCCCGCGACAAAACAAAAGCCGCCGGCCGGAAACGGCGGGCGGCGCAAAGGCTGACATTATACCCTGTGGCCGGTTGATCGCGCGGCGTGAATTGTCCGCAATTGCGGCGTCGGTTATTCCTTCGCGCCAGGGACTGGGTCGCGACTAAAGTGCCTCTACGACTCGCGCATCGGGGCGGTTAGGGCGCAAAGCTCAAGCCAACCGACACCTCGAGCCGCAACATCGAGGAGATCGTAATGAACATCGCTCAATCGTCCTTCGCTCCGGCCCGACCGCTGGCCGGTGTCATGGCGCTGGCGCGGCTTGTCGTCGAGGCCCTGACCGCGGTGCTCGCTGCTCACGCGATGGCGCTTCGTGCCGCAGAGTCCGCGGCACTTTCCCGCCGCCGGGTTGCTGCGCTGCGGCGATGGTATTGCGACCGCAAGCCCTTTGCCTGACCGCGAATAACTGCAAAAATGCGGCATGCGACCGTTGCATGCCGCGCTGGTTCTGATTGCACGGCCCGAAACCTGGTCGCGGCACACGTTGCCGCGCTCGGCCGGCCGCCGCATGTTGCTGGCGCTCCTCGCCCTCGCCGTTACGCCCGCGGCGGCAGTCGACGACTATCCGACGCGACCGGTGCGAGTGATCGTCCCGTTCTCGGCCGGAGGTGCAGTCGACGGACCGATGCGCGTGATCGCGCAAGCGCTGTCGAAGCGGCTCGGTCAGCCGGTTTTCGTCGAAAACAAGCCCGGCGCGGGTGCGACGATCGGCAGCGAGGCGGTCGCCAAGGCTCCTCCCGATGGCTATACGTTGCTGCTCGCTTCGCAAACCAATGCGATCAGCGCGACGCTGTATCCGCGCCTTGGATTCGACCCCATCGATGATTTCGCGCCGATCTCCCTGATCGGCCGCGAACCGGGCGTCGTGGTCGTCAATCCGTCGCTGCCGGTAAAGACCTTGCAGGAATTGATCGCCTATGCCAAGGCGCGGCCCGGCCAGATCGACTACGCGTCGTCCGGCAACGGCAGCGGACAACATCTGTTCGCGGCATTGCTTTGCTCGATGACCGGCATGAAGCTCAATCACATTCCGTACCGGGGCAGCGGACAGGCGACCAGCGACTTGCTCGGCGGTCAGGTTTCCCTGTCGATTCCGGGCATGGCAGGCATCCTCGGGCACATCAACGCAGGCAAGCTCCGCGCGCTCGCCGTCACCAGTGCCAAGCGCGCACCGCAGCTGCCCGACGTGCCGACAGTCGCCGAGGCCGGCGTTCCCGGCTACGAAGCCTATGTCTGGATGGGGCTCTTCGCGCCGAAGAGCACGCCGGCCGGCGTCGTCGACAAGCTGCACGATGCCGTCGTGCAGGTCTTGGCCGAGGACGAGGTCAGGCGCTACATGGCGCAGGCCAGCATCGAGCCCGTCGGCTCGACGCCCGCCGAGTTCGGGACGTTCTTCCGTGCCGAGAAGGCGCGGTGGGCGACGATCATCCGCGAGACCGGGGCGAAAATTGACTAGGCTCTCCACGCCGACGGACGATGCCGACCGGGCGTCCGACAACGAGCATACGGCCGTGCCGGCAAGCGGCGGCCGCGTTCAAGGCGTCGAGCACTGGACGCGCAAGGGCGAGGTGCGCCTGTTCCTCTGGGAAAAATTCGTCGACTCTCCGCAGGGC
>JBDTXW010000289.1:0-3344 GCA_040005975.1 Betaproteobacteria bacterium
AGCATGAAATCGGTCGCCGCTTCGGTATCGGCGAACTCCCTGCGGCCGTAATCGGCGGTGATCGTTTCCATCCACTGCTGGCCGAACCCCGACGAGCCGTGATAGTTGACGCCGACGACGACGTAGCCGTGCGCGGCGAAGACCTGCGTGTTCCAGCGGTAATGCCAGCCGTCGACGTGCGCGGCGTGCGGACCGCCGTGGATCGAATGCAGCAGCGGCCACTTTTTCTTTGGGTCGAAATTCGGCGGATACGTTACCCACACCTGAACATCATCGCCGCCCCAACCCTTGACGGTGAATTCGCGCGTCGTGCCAATCGCGGCGCGCTCCAGCAGCGCGCGATTCGGCGACTCCAGCGGCCGCTCGCCGCGGCCGTCGGCGCCGATTGCAAACAGCGCGGGCGGACGCGACAGGCTCGACCGATCGAACGCGATGCGCTTGCCGTCGCGCGACACGGCGAAGCGGCCGAGCGTTCCACCGGAGGCGACTGGCGCCGGCATCGCATCGCCCAGGGCCAGCCGCCAGAGTCCTTGCCGGCCGCGGTCCTCGATCAGCATGTACAGCGCGCCGCCATCCGGCGCCCAGTCGACACGATTGGTCCCGCGGTCGAGCCTGGCCGCGAGCCGCCGCGTGCGGCCGCTCGCGCGCTCGCAAAGGATCAGACGGCCCTGATCGTTGAATGCACGCTTTAGGTTGAACGCGTGCCAGACCAGATGCCGACCGTCGGGCGAATACCGCGGGTGCTCGCTGGAAAATCCACTGCCGGCCGTCAGCGCGTGATGACGGCCCGTGGCGAGCCTGACCGTGACGATATCGGCGGAATTCATCATCCGCGGCTCCGGGGCCAGGTCAACCGTCAGCGCGAGCTCCTTGCCGTCGGGGCTCAAGTCGTAGTGCTCGGCCGATGGTTCCCAGGGCTGCAACGAGAGCCCGGTGCCCGCTAGCAGGTCGCGCGTGCTGCCGCTGCCGACATCGGCCGCGAAGATGTGCGGTTCGCGTCCGTCGGCAAGCCAGTGATCCCAGAACCGCGGCTCGGCACGCTCGGTCACGTGCGCCTTGACCTTCGACTCCTTGCGTTCGCGCTTGCGCTTCGCCTGGGCTTTGTCGCCATTAAGGTCCGGCCAGACCCAGGACACGAAAGCGACCCGGCGGCTGTCGGGAAACCAGCGCAGCGCCAGTGCGCCCGTCGCCAGCGTCGTCAGGCGTCGCGCCTCGCCGCCGTCCGGCGCGATGAGGTAGACCTGCGCTTCTTCGTCGTCCTTGCGCTTGGCAGTGAACGCGACCCACTTTCCGTCAGGCGACCACTGCGGCCCCGAATCCTTGTCGCCGGCGGTGAGCCGCCGCGCTTTGCCGCCGTCGCAGGGAAACAGCCAGAGCTCGGTATGACCCTCGTTGGTGCGCATGTCGAACACGGTGACGGTCGCGCAGGCATAGCGTCCATCGGGGGACAAGGTCGGCGAGCCGACGCGCTTGATCGACCAGAGATCGGCGACGGTGAGCGGACGTTTTTTTATGGGCATCGGATTTCCATGGCGAGAAGATCGAAAGGCAGCCTCGTGGCGCGCCGGCGGATTGTACGCTTGCCCGCACCGGCAAGCATCGACCGCACGCCCTTGCGGTAGAATGCCGATCCGGCGCCGCGTTCGCGGCGCACGTTTTCGCCCAGAGGTTTGCGATGCAGTACCGCCGGCTCGGCAACTCCGGTCTCAGGCTCAGCGAGCTCTCGTTCGGATCGTGGGTGACTTACGGCAACCAGCTCGCCGAGGACACTGCGCGCGAATGCATGGCCGCGGCGCACGACGCCGGCGTCAACTTCTTTGACAACGCCGAAGTCTATGCCCGTGGACAGTCGGAAGTCATCATGGGCGGCGCGCTCAAGAAGCTCAGCTGGCGGCGCTCGTCGTATCTGGTCGCAACCAAGTTCTACTGGGGCCTCAACGACGGGCCGAACGAAAAGAACACGCTGAACCGCAAGTACCTGATGGAGGCGATCGATGCGTCGCTCGAACGGCTGCAGCTCGATCACGTCGATCTGGTTTTCTGCCACCGCCCCGATCCCGACACGCCGCTCGAGGAAACCGTCTGGGCGATGCACGACATGATCCGCGCCGGCAAGGCGTTGTACTGGGGCACGTCGGAGTGGGACGCCACGGCGATCATGGCGGCCTGGCATATCGCTGACAAGCATCATCTGGCCAAGCCGGTGATGGAGCAGCCGCAATACAACCTTTTTCATCGCGAGCGCGTCGAGCGCGAGTACGAGCGGCTTTATCGCGATCCCGGCATCGGGCTCACGACCTGGAGTCCGCTGGCGTCGGGACTTTTGTCCGGCAAATATAACGATGGCATTCCGCCAGGCTCGCGCGCGACACTCAAAGGCTACGAATGGCTGGCGGAAGGCGTCGTCGATCCGGTCAAGCTCTCGCAGGTGCGTGCGCTGGCGCCGGTCGCCGCCGACCTGGACTGTACGCTGGCACAGCTCGCGCTTGCCTGGTGTCTGAAGAATCCCCACGTCACGACGGTGATCACCGGCGCCAGCCGGCCGGCGCAGGTCGTCGAGAACATGCGCTCCCTCGAGGTCGTGCCCAAGCTCGACGCCGAAGTCATGGCCAGGATCGACGCGATCGTGGGCGCGCCAGCCTGACCGTTTCGCGCGCGCTTACAATCGCGTTTTCCGAATCGCGTCATGAGCACGTCACGATGAGCAATCCGCTCGAAAGCTGGACCGAGGAGCAGCGTTCGGCATTCCTGTATCGGGCCTGCGCAGCGGCGGAAGCCGGCACGTCACGCGCGGAGCTCTTCATGCGTCTGAGCGGCGAGGCCGAAGCGCAGGCGGCGATCTGGCGCGCCCAGCTCACCGCCAGCGGCAAGCCGGCGCCCCCGCCGTTCATGCCCGATCTGCGCACGCGCCTGGTCGCTCGCCTGGTCAAGCTGTTCGGGCCCGCGCCGCTACGCGGCATGCTCGCGGCAATGAAGGTGCGGGGCATGGCGATCTACACCAAGGGCGAGCCGGGCGGCCACGTGACGCCCGTCGCCGGGAGCATCGAGCGGCGGCATCGCGGACTGGGTGGCGGCGGCTACCTGCGCGCGGCGGTGTTCGGCATCAACGACGGATTGGTGTCGAACGCGAGCCTCATTTTCGGCGTCGCCGGCGCGAACTCGGATCCGGCGGTCGTCGTGCTTACCGGCGTCGCGGGCCTGACTGCCGGCGCGTTCGCGATGGCCGCAGGCGAATTCGTTTCCGTGCGCTCGCAGCGGGAATTGTTCGAATACCAGATCGGGCTCGAGCGCGAGGAGCTGGCCGAGTATCCCGACGCCGAGGCGCAGGAACTCGCGCTGATCTA
>JBDTXW010000290.1:0-3338 GCA_040005975.1 Betaproteobacteria bacterium
CTGGTCATCGTTTCGGGCGTCGACGGCGCCGGGCGCGGCGAAACGGCGAACACGCTGACCGAATGGATGGACCCGCGCCACATACGCGTCGTCGCCTTCGGCGAGCGCACACCCGAAGAAGCCGTGCATCCGGGCCCCTGGCGCTATTGGCAGGCGCTGCCGCCGACCGGCCGGATCGGCATATTCATGAACGCCTGGTACGACGAGTCGATGCGCGCACGGATGCACGACCGCGTCGACGATGCTCGGCTCGAGGCGCACCTGCAAGCGGTCCGCGAGCACGAGCAGATGTTGAGCGACGAAGGCGTCCTCCTGCTCAAGTTCTGGATCCATCTGTCCAAGGCAGAGCAGAAAAAACGGCTGAAGGCCATCGAGCGCGACCCGCGTCTGTCGTGGCGCGCGACCCACGACGATTGGAAGGCATATCGGGCCTATCGCAAGTCGTACGCACTCTGGGAGACGCTGCTGCGCGAAACGTCGACGACGGTCGCGCCCTGGTACGTCGTCGAGGGGACCGACGAGCGCTATCGCGACCTGACGGTCGGGCGCATCCTGCTCGATGCCGTGCGCGCGGCGGCGCGTCCGGTGCGAACGGGGGGTGCCGGCGAGCCCAAACACCCGGTCACGCCGATCGCGCCTTCGGCAATCGACAACGTCAAGCTGATTCGCGATCTCGACCTGTCGAAGAAACTGTCGGCCCGAGTCTATCCCGTGCAGCTCGAGAAATATCAGGGCCAGCTTGCCAAGCTGTCGCGGCACAAGCGGTTTTCCGAGCGTTCGCTGGTCGTCGCGTTCGAAGGCGTCGATGCCGCTGGCAAGGGCGGCGCGATACGCCGCGTCACCGGCGCGCTCGATGCGCGCCAGTACGTGACGGTCCCGGTCGCGGCGCCGACCGACGAGGAGCGGGCGCACCCGTACCTGTGGCGCTTCTGGCGCAGCATCCCGCCCCGCGGTGGGATCACGCTGTTCGACCGATCGTGGTACGGACGCGTGCTGGTCGAGCGGGTCGAGGGCCTGTCCCCGGCCGGCGACTGGATGCGCGCATTTGCCGAGATCAACCAGTTCGAGGAGCAGCTGACACAGGGCGGGGTCATCGTCGTCAAGTTCTGGCTGCAGATCAGTAAGGCCGAGCAGCTTAAGCGCTTCCGGGCGCGTCAGCACACGCCGTTCAAGCGGTTCAAGATCACGCCCGAAGACTGGCGCAACCGCAAGCACTGGAGCGCCTACGAGGTCGCGGTGTGCGACATGGTCGACCGCACGAGCACGACACTCGCGCCATGGACGCTGGTCGAAGCGGAGGACAAGTACTTCGCGAGGATCAAGATCCTGAAAACGATCGTGCACCGCATCGAGTCGGCGCTCGAGCGATGAGCGGCGCGTATCTCGCCCCGCGCTGGCTTGCCGGCGCGCATGCGCAAACGATCTACCCGGCGCTGCGCGCGCAGCCGCCGCTTGCGTTGCGCCGCGAGCGCGTCGACACGCCCGACGGCGACTTCGTCGACTTTGACTGGCAGGACCCGGACGGCGCGACGCCGGAAACGGCGACGGTCGTGCTCTTCCATGGGCTCGAGGGTAACTCGGCGTCGCACTACGCGCGCGCGCTGATGCGGCGCCTGCAGGCGATGGGTTGGCGCGGCGTCATTCCGCACTTCCGCGGCTGCAGCGGTGAACCGAACCGCCGGCCGCGCGCCTACCATTCGGGCGACTACGCCGAGATTGGCTGGATGCTCGCGACGGTGAGGGGATGCCTGCCCGCGGCGCCGCTCTACGCGGTCGGCGTATCGCTGGGCGGCAGCGCGCTGCTCAATTGGCTTGGACGCGAGGAGCAGCGGGCGGTCTCGACGCTGGTCGCCGCGGCGGCGGTGTCCGCGCCGATCGACCTGGCCGCGGCGGGCGTCGCGATCGGCCAGGGCTTCAACCGCATTTATGCGCGCCACTTCCTGTCGACGCTGGTGCCGAAGGCGCTCGCGATGGCGCATCGCTTTCCCGGCACGCTCGACGCTGCGGCCGTGCGCCGGGCAACGTCGATGCGTGCGTTCGACGACGTGGTCACCGCGCCGTTGCACGGCTTCGGCGGCGCCGACGACTATTGGCAGCGTGCCAGCAGCAAGCCCTGGCTCGGCGGCGTCGCCGTGCCGACGCTGGTGCTGAATGCGAAAAACGATCCGTTCATTCCGGCGAGTTCGCTTCCCGGCGCCGATCAAGTCAGCCGCGCCGTGACGCTCGAGCAGCCTGCGCACGGCGGTCATGCGGGGTTTGCGATGCCCCCCTTTCCCGGCAGCCTTGGTTGGCTGCCGAGCCGCCTGCTACAATTCTTCGCGCGGACGCAATAAACGCCAGGCGCTCGTCCGCGGCGCGCCGCGTATCGTACCGTCCCACGCTTCGATGTTTCCGATGCCACTTCCCGCCGATATCTTCAAGGCCTACGACATTCGCGGTATCGTCGGCAAGACGCTTACCGCGCCTGTCGTTCAGGCGATCGGACAAGCGCTCGGCACACTCGCCCTGGAGCGGGGACGCAATACGCTGGTCGTCGGCCGCGACGGACGCCTCTCGGGCCCCGAGCTTGCCGGCGCGCTCTCGAGCGGCATCCGGGCCAGCGGGGCGAACGTCATCGACATAGGCATGGTCACGACGCCGATGAGCTACTTCGCCGCGCATCATCTGGACACGCAGTGCAGCGTGATGGTGACCGGAAGCCACAATCCGCCCGACTACAACGGCCTCAAGATGGTGATCGCCGGGGATACGCTCGCGGGCGATGAGATTACGGCGCTGCGCACGCGGATCGAAGCCGGCGAGTTCGCACACGGGGCCGGGGGGCTGCGCAACGCCGATGTGTCGTCGGCTTACCTGGAACGGATCGCCGGCGACGTACGGCTGGCGCGGCCGATGAACATTGCCATCGACTGCGGCAACGGCGTCGCAGGCGCTTATGCACCGGCACTGTTCCGTCGCCTGGGCTGCACCGTCACCGAGCTCTTCTGCGAAGTCGATGGCCGTTTCCCGAACCATCATCCGGATCCCTCGCAACCGGAAAACCTGCGCGATCTCGTCGCCTGCCTCGCGGCCAGCGACAACGAGCTCGGCATCGCCTTCGACGGCGACGGCGACCGCCTCGGCGTCGTTGCCAAGGATGGGAGGACGATCTATGCCGACCGTCAGCTGATGCTGTTCGCCGCCGACATGCTTACGCGCTGTCCCGGTGCGACGGTCATCTACGACGTCAAGTCGACGCGCCAGCTCAAGCCCTGGATCGAGAAACACGGCGGCAAGCCGCTGCTGTGGAAGACCGGGCATTCGCTGATCAAGGCCAAGATGAAGGAAACCGGCGCCGA